>DASUMN010000202.1:0-6873 GCA_036277675.1 Nitrospira sp.
CGACGAGGCCATTACCTGGTTCCAACGGGCGATGAAGGCCAAGCGCTACGAAAGCCCGGCGTTCCCGCACCTGAATCTTGGCCGTGTCTATGAGCGCAAAGGGAACTGGACGGAGGCGATCGACTCGTATAAGCAGGCGCTGACCCTGAACCCAAATTATGCCCTCGCCAAAAAATCGCTGGGCCGGCTGATCAGCTCACTGAACTGAACTGGGCCGGCTGGTCGATCTTGTCTATCTGGTCTGTCTAGTCGTCGGTCAGTCAGAAAGGTCGCTGGAGTCACAAATCGAGATGCGCAAATGAATACAACCGCTCACCAGACAGACAAGACAGACCAAATGGACAAGACGACGATCCTCGTTGCCGTCAACGATATCTTCTTTTACACAAAGGTTCGGGACGCCCTGCGCGCGAATGGCCACACGATCGAAAAGGCCAGGACGCAGCAAGACATTGCCGACAAAGCCTCATCGATCTGTCCCAGCATCGTGATTCTCGATATGAACGACATGGCCTTAAACTCGTTTCAGGCTCTGGAAACGCTCAAGGCTGATTCACGGCTGAAAGCAATTCCCACGCTGGCCTTCGCCAATCACGAAGAAGTCGACACGTGGAACAGGGCCAAAGCCCTGGGCGTCACCAAGATCGTCTCTCGGAATGAGTTTTCCGCCCGTACGAAAGAACTGGTGGATGAATTGATCACGTTAGGCCTGAGGGATAAGGCGTGACCGGTTTCCCGACAAAACAGACTGCTCGCCTTACGCCTCACGTTTCACCTCTTACGGACTCGCAATGAAACACTCCCTGCTCCACACCCACCACACCCAGCTCGGTGCTTCGTTTGAAGAAGTGGCCGGATGGGAAGTCCCGGCCCATTACGGCGACGTGGCCGCGGAGCATCGCGCCGTGCGGCAGGCCGTAGGGATCGCCGACCTTTCCCATCGCGGCAAGATCCGTGTGACCGGTGACGACCGCATCAAATGGCTCCAGAGCATCATCAGCAACGACATCCTCCCGCTCACGCCGGGCCAAGGCCGCTATTCCAGCTTCCTGACCCACAAGGGGAAGATGCTCACCTACTTCCGCCTGTACATGCAGACGGACGCCGTTATGCTGGAAGACGTGGGCGAGATCGGCGAGACGACGTTTCAAGCCCTGCGCAAGTTCCTCCTCTACGGCACCAAGGCCAAAATGGAGAACTGTGCTGAGAGCTGGGGCCTGCTCCTGGTCAGCGGACCAAAGACCGGCCAGGTGATCCAATCGGCCTTCGGTGTTGATGTCACCGATCTGAAGCCCGTGAACTTTGTCACGGCACAGATCGGCGGAAGCCAGGCTTTAGTCCTACGCACCGAAGAAACCGGCGAAATTGATATCGAGATCTTGCTTCCCTCGACCGGCCTGGTGTCGGCATGGACCGGGCTACTGGAAGCCGGGGAGAAATTCGGGATCAAGCCAGTTGGGAGCTATGCGCGGGAAGCGTTACGCATCGAGGCCGGCATTCCGAAGGCAGGACCGGATTTGAATGAAGAAATCGTCCCGCCTGAGGCGAATTTGGAGGACAAAGCATTCAGCCTCAGCAAAGGCTGCTATCCTGGACAAGAAGTCGTCGCCCGCATGGATACCTACGGCAACGTCCGGCGGCACCTCGTCGGATTGATTTTGAAGGATGCGGCCATCCCGCCGAAGGGTGCCAAACTCTTCAGCGGCAACCGCGAAGTCGGCTGGATCAGCAGCGCCGTCCGTTCACCCCAATTGAGCCAGGTGATTGCATTCGGATTCCCCCTGCGGGATTTCAGTACGCCTGACACCGCCCTCTCGATCGAGATCGACGGAAAGAAACACGACGCGACAGTCACCAGCCTGCCCTTCTACACCAGGGGCTAAGGCACACTTCCGTGGTGACTTCTCAGGCACAACGAGCAGAGACTCTCAGCTGCTATCTTTCCTATCTGTGGCTGAAGGAGGGGAAGAGCACATGGGTGCTCGTGCCTGCCGCAGTCAGTCTGGCGCTTTTTGCCTGGCTGCTCTCGCTCCATCCAACGGCGGCAGGGCGCGTCTATGCGGCGTATGGCGGGGTCTACATCGTCGTCGCTATCTTCTGGCTCTGGTCTGTGGATGGCGTTCGGCCGACGATCTGGGATCTGGTTGGTTCCGGGGTTGCCCTGCTCGGCATGGCCATCATCATGTTTTCGCCAAGAAGTGCATGACGACTCATATGACAGGCGACGAGCAAGAAGAAAGCGTTCCGACCACTCCCTACCAAACGGCCGGTGGCCTCGACGGCATCACGAAATTGGTGGATGAGTTTTATGTCAATATGGATACGTTGCCGGAAGCCAAGGTCATCAGAGCCATGCATCCGGAGGATCTCGCTGAATCGCGCAGGAAGCTGACTTATTTCCTCTGCGGTTGGCTGGGTGGGCCGAGGCTGTTCCAGCAACACTATGGACCGATCAGCATCCCCGGTGCGCACAAACGGTTCCCGATCGGGTACGCCGAGCGCGATGCCTGGCTGCTGTGCATGCAGCGAGCCTTGGCCGTCCAGCCGTTCAGCACCGAACTGAAAGACTACCTCTTGGCCGCCCTCAGCATCCCGGCCGAACGAGTGCGGCAAGTGAATGCAGGAGAAATCTAGCAGGATCCGGAGGGTTTCGCTCAACGCTCCGGATTCCGCGCGGCCGTCACTGCGGAGGCAAACTTCAGGAGGCTAGTGCGCTCTTCGTCGTCCAGGGCCAACAAGAGATGCGCTTCGTCGCCATGCATCAGCCGTAGGCTTAGAAACGGTTCCTCCCGCCGCTTTTCCCGGTTGTCCCACATCGCGTCGATCAACTGCACCTTGTCCAGCTGACCGACCGATACGACATCGTACCGGAAATAGGAATCGCCGAAGACCAGGTCGAATAAGACATGGCCCGCTGTCAGCAGCACCAGATTGAACCGCCCTTGATCCTCATAGCCTTCCGGTAAAAATTTATTCACGTGGCAGTAAGCGACTTTTCGATCACCCAACGCCGCGCGGATATTGGCCTTTAACGCTGAGTAATCAATCTGCAAGGCCTTTTCATCAGGCCCCGTAGCGGCCACCGCCGCGGCTTCGGCTTTCGAGAACACATCCTCAGCTGACATCAATCCTGACATATCCTATTCTCCCTCCGTGTCGGCAAAAAGAAGTGGTACCGTAACCGGCCACCGGCAAGGATTGCAAGGGGTCAACGGGAGAGTCTGCGAGTTACTGAGCCGTGAGGCGGTGAGAAAATCGTGTCGTGCCTGCGTCGTCCACAACCATCACATCAAACGCAGTCTTTGTGACTCGGACCAAGCCGAAATTGTGATAACCCTCTTCGTTGATCAGTCGCGTCGGATGCAGGCTTTCAGCAGCCGGTGTAATCCGGCCGGGCCTGGCTGAGAGGGGGCCGGCCACAAATTCATGAAAATCGACAACACCGTCTTGGTTCGGATCGTAGGCGTTGGCTTGCACCCAATGTACATCGCCTGCAAGAAAGACGACATTCTTCAGTTTCCGGTTGAGAATTGTCTCGACGATCACCTGCCGCTCCCGTTCGAATCCCGTCCCGTCAGGCCCTCCTGCCCAACCGTCGTTACCAGGAACGCTGGCCCCTCCTCCCTTGGGAACTGAGAGGGGAACGGAGGTGGCGATTACTTTCCATGTCGCCTTCGATGTACTGAGTCCGTCAAGAAGCCACTTCAATTGCACAGCTCCCAACATCGTTTTGGCAGGCCCGTCTGGGTCGGCATTTCGGCTCCGATACTGCCGCGTATCCAAGATAAATAGTTCTAGGTCGGCGCCATATCGAATCGTTCGATACAACCGGTTCGGCTCTTCCGCGGGAGAGGCAATCGGCCAATACTCACGTAAGGCCTGGCGAGCCGCCGGCATCCGTTCTTCGAACGGTCCGGCAAAGTTGTTGCGTACCTCATGATCGTCCCATGTGACATAGACCGGCACCTGCTCCAACAATTGTCGGAACGAAATCGCCCCCCGTTGATAGCGATGCCGCGCTCGATACTCATCGAGCGTTGCGGCAACAAAATCCGCGCCCGGTTCGTTCGGCGGTGAAGGACAGGGATTGTCACTGTAGATCGTATCGCCGAGAAACAAGAAGAATTCGAGGTGCTGCCGCTGCATCACATCGAAAATCGGATAGCCTCCGGCCCCCTGCCGGCATCGGCCTTGACCTCCGAGATCGCCGCTCCAGGCAAAGGTGACAGGCGCTGAAGTGTCGGAGTCTGGCAACGTCGTCAATTCACCCCTCGCCGCAAGTCGCTGTTTACCCGAATGCGGAGAGTCCCCGCCGCGGGCGATCAAGACGTGGTAGCGGTAACGGGTTGCAGGAGTCAGTCCGGCAAGGGTGATGGACAGGGTATAGTCCGTGTCCGCTGTCGCCGTCAGTTCCGCCGTTCTCGACACAGACGCAATCACCGTCCCCAACTTTGAGATCTTGTCCCACAGAAGGGGAGTGGCCCATTCAACTTGTACCGTTGCAGGCCCGTCAGTCCTCACCCAGAGTACGGCGCTGGTCGCGCTGACATCGCCCACCGCAATACCTTGCGGCAACAGATCCGCGGCGAGGACAACCGAGTCTCCAAAGGGGCTGTTCGGCGGAAGCCCTTCACGCGACGGCGAGACGCAACTGAGGGGAACAACCGCCAGCAGGCAAGAGAGGAGCCGGAGCCAGACACCGCGCATGGAGGGATGTCCTATCTCATGACTGAAAGCAGGTCAAGCGCAGGCCTTGAAAATCTACGAAGCCGACCGGCATACTGAGCACTATTCAACAAGGATAGCGCCATGCACGACTCCATCTGCTGTATTCCTGATTGCAAAGCAAAACCCTATGCCCCTGCCGGGACCCGCTCCGTCTGCAAAGATCACTTCCTCAACTTTCTCACCTGGCGCCGCCGCCGGGGCCCGCAGATGTTTCACAAATACGCGGCGATGACGATGACAGACCGCGACACCATCGCAGCCGAATGGCAGAAAACCCTCCGCCTCGGCGAAGTGCCGGCCGTTTCTAAGTCAACTCCGTAGGCCCATCAAGCGCAGCTCAATCCCGACACGCGATGGAGCGCGGACAAGCCGTTTGGTAAGGGATGCAGCGACGGGCAGAGGGCGTGGGCCAAGAGTTCGAGGCTCTCGACAAGGCGAGGACCCGGCCGATTGAAATACTGCGACCCGTCCGCCACATAGACCCGATTGGCTCGAACAGCCGGCAACGTATCCCACCCGGCAACCGACTGAAGTCCTGCCAAATCTTGCTGTGTCTGTTTCACAGTACACCCACAGCAGGCAATGACGATGGATTCCGGTCGCCACTCACAGACCTCTTCCCAACGAAGCCGCCGCGACGGCTGCCCTTCTTTACCAAGCCCCTCGACACCGCCGGCAATCCGAACAAGTTCTGGATTCCAGTGGCCGCCTGAAAACGGCGGATCAAGCCATTCTAAGAACGTGACGCGGGGGCGTTCGGACACTCCGACCGACCGCATTGCCACCGCCTCGACTCGCCCCCGCAAATGTCGGATTGTGTGATCGGCAGACACGCCGACAGCAGAGGCCACTTGCCGAATCGCCTCGAACAGTCCGTCCAATGACGTTGGTTCAAGATTAATGACGCGCGGCCTGCCTGGCAACTGCGCCAGGGCTGTCTGCACATCGTTTGGAGATACCGCACACACATCGCACAGCGACTGCGTCACAATCAAATCGGGCCGTAATTCTTTCAGGAGCGGCAGATCGAGCTGATAGAGTGCCTTCGTCGTTTTGAGCTGCTCGCTCACCAGCCGGTCGATCTCGCTGCTGGTGGCATCAGTTGGAATGAGGGTGCGCGTGACTTCGGGAAGCCTTTGCACCGCCGGCGGGCAATCGCACTCGTGCGATACACCGACGAGGTGATCGTCAAGGCCAAGCGCACACACAATCTCCGTCGCACTCGGCAACAGCGACACAATCCTCATCACAGACTCCTCTTACCCGCATTCTTCATGAACGTTCCCGGCCCTCTCGCTCACGAGCGGAAAGCCATACACATAAAACTCATCGTCTCGCCTCCACCCTAATTTCTCGTACAGCCTCCGAGCCGGATCGTTCGCAATCGCCGTTGCTAACTCCAGGCGAGCAGCGCCAGCTGCACGAGCCGTATCGACCGCTGTGGTCAGAAGCAATGTCCCAACACGGCGGCGACGCGCAGCTGGGGTCACATACAGATCATGGAGAATGCAGATCGGTGCGGCAAGGATCGATGAAAAAGTAGGAAACAACTGCGCAAATCCGATCGCTGTCTTGTCATGATCTTCCGCGAGCAAGACGACAGATTCACCGCGAGCCAAGCGATCGTGCAAGAATTGTCGCGCGATGGTCAGATCGGACGGTTGTCCATAGAACTGTCGATAGGCATCAAACAACGGGATGAGGCGGTCGACATCATCGAGCATCGCCCGGCGGATGGTATGGGTCATGACCGAGCAATAGGGCTTACAATCGCTCTGAGGAAATGACTGTTTGCAGACAACATAAGCCCTTCCCCTCCACAACAGTGTCCCGATGTTGTCTAAGCCTCGTAGCGCTATACGGCTATTGGAGTGAGCGAGTACACACGACCATACCGGGCTGCGGTCACGGCATCTCCCTTCTTCAATGCTTCTCGGACATTATCAAGCTTGTATGCGTCATCGACCGAGAGATAGGGAGACCACTCATCATCGGTTACCATCAACTCGACATCAACCTCTGCAAGAAACTTCCCCTCCTGAACCAACTTTGTACGCTGCTGCTTCCTCATGTGCGCCTCCTCTCATACCCATCCTCCCATTGAGCAGAATCTGGGCGATACGCTGTCACGAGAACCGCCGGTTC
>DASUMN010000203.1:0-5337 GCA_036277675.1 Nitrospira sp.
CGGCCTCCTCAAGGAGGGACTCACGGAAGAACAAGCCCTGAAACGGATTGACGCGCGCATGGTCGAACTGGCCACCGGTGACGAGGTGCAGGGGATCGATCCTGACACCTTTAATATCGTCAAGGCCGGAAAGGATCCCGCAATCTCCACCGAACTCACCCACCGAGAGGATGTGGCGCAGATCAGGCGCGAACCGCGCTATTTGCCGGTCTATCGGATTGTCGGCGCCAACGGCGAGTTGAAGAAACTGATTCTGCCGGTGTACGGCTACGGGCTCTGGTCCACCATGTACGGGTTTCTCGCGCTTGAAGAGGATTTGCGAACGGTTCAGGGCCTCCGTTTCTATCAGCATGCCGAGACCCCGGGGCTCGGAGGAGAGATCGACAATCCCAAGTGGCGAGCACAGTGGACGGGCAAAGTCCTCTTCGACGAGAAATGGAGGGTTCAGGTGGAAGTGACGAAGGTCGCGGTTGACAGTTCCACCCCCGACGCGCAGCATCAGGTCGACGCACTGGCCGGTGCCACCATCACCTCGCGAGGCGTGGAGAATTTGCTGAAATTCTGGTTGAGCGACAAAGGGTACGGGCCGTACCTTTCCCGTTTGCGTCACGAAAGGAGCTAACGCCCATGTCGTACGAACACCGCAAAATTCTTATCGATCCGATCGTCGACAATAACCCGGTCATTTTACAGGTCTTAGGGATTTGCTCGGCACTGGCCGTGACGTCGAAGCTCTCGACCACGATCACAATGTGCATCGCGCTGACTGTCGTCACCGCCTTCTCCAATGCCGCCATCAGTGCGATCCGCAATCATATCCCGAGCAGCATCCGCATCATCGTACAGATGACCATTATTTCGTCGCTGGTGATCGTCACCGATCAGTTCATCAAAGCCTATGCGTTCACCATCAGCAAGGAACTGTCGGTCTTCGTCGGGTTGATTATTACCAATTGCATCGTCATGGGACGCGCGGAAGCCTATGCGATGAAACATCCCCCGCTCCCGAGCTTCCTCGATGGCCTCGGCAACGGCCTCGGCTATAGCGCACTATTAATGGTCATCGGGGTCATACGCGAGCTCTTGGGATCCGGTTCCCTATTCGGGTACCAAATCCTTCTTCTTGAACGGGATGGCGGGTGGTATGTGCCCAACGGCTTGTTGCTCCTGCCTCCGAGCGCATTTTTCCTGATCGGCATGATCATTTGGGTGGTGCGCTCCTGGAAGCCGGAACAAGTGGAGCAACCAGAATACCGGATCTATCATGCGCCTCGTCCGGAGGTGGCCTCATGATTGACCTGGTCAATCTGTTTATCAAAGCGGTTTTCGTCGAGAATCTTGCGCTGACGTTTTTCCTCGGTATGTGCACGTTTCTTGCCATCTCGAAAAAAATCGGCACGGCGCTCGGACTCGGCATCGCGGTGGTCGTCGTCCAAAGCCTGACCCTCCCGATCAATAATCTAATCTTCCAATTTCTGATCCGTGATGGCGCATTGGCATGGGCGGGGCTCTCTGAGATGAGTCTGAGTTTCCTTGGGCTCATCAGCTACATCAGCGTCATCGCGGCGGTCGTACAGGTCCTAGAAATGTTTCTCGACCGATACGTCCCGAGCCTGTACAACTCGTTGGGGATCTTCTTGCCGCTGATTACCGTCAACTGCGCCATTCTCGGAGGCACTCTGTTTATGGTCGAACGTGACTATAACTTCAGCGAGAGCGTCACCTATGGTGTGGGCTCTGGTGTCGGGTGGGCGCTCGCGATTGTGGCAATGGCAGGGGTCCGTGAGAAGCTCAAGTATTCCGACATACCAGCTGGGTTGCAGGGACTGGGCGTTGCATTCATCACCGCGGGGTTGATGGCCCTCGGGTTCATGGCCTTTTCCGGAATTCAACTCTGAGTCTGACGAGGGGCCGCGTATGATCGAGATCATACTGGGAGTCGGTTTTTTCACCGGGATCGTCCTCATTCTGGCTGTCTTCATTCTGAGTGCGCGCTCGAAACTGGTGGCCAGTGGCAATGTCACGATCACAATCAACGACAAGAAATCTATCGAGACTCCGATCGGCGGCAAGTTGCTCGGGGCGCTGGGCGACGCCAAGATTTTTATCAGTTCCGCCTGCGGTGGCGGTGGGACCTGTGGAGTGTGCCGGGTCAAGGTCTTCGAGGGAGGTGGGGTCATTTTGCCGACCGAAACCTCGCATATCAACAAGCGTGAAGCGCGCGAGGGCTACCGTCTCTCTTGTCAGGTGGCGGTCAAACAGGACATGAAGATCGAGGTTCCGGACGAGGTCTTCGGTGTCAAGAAATGGGAATGTACCGTCCGTTCCAACCACAATGTGGCCACCTTCATCAAGGAACTGGTCCTGGAGCTTCCCCAGGATGAATATGTCGATTTCCGTGCCGGAGGGTACATCCAGATTTTCTGCCCTCCGTATGAGCACTCGTTTAAGGATTTTGATATCGAAGAAAAGTTTCGCAGCGACTGGGACCGGTTGAAGCTCTGGGACCTTGTGTCAAAGGTCGATGAGCCTCTCGAGCGTGCCTACTCCATGGCCAATTACCCGGAGGAGCGCGGCATCATCATGCTCAATATTCGCATAGCCACGCCCCCACCACGCACGCAGAATGTGCCTCCGGGTAAAATGTCATCCTATCTATTCGGACTGAAACCGGGCGACAAGGTCACCATCTCGGGGCCGTTCGGCGAATTCTTTGCGCGCGACACCAATAACGAGATGGTGTTCATCGGCGGTGGTGCAGGGATGGCGCCCATGCGGTCGCATATTTTCGATCAGCTGAGTCGCATCAAAACCACACGCAAGATGACCTTCTGGTACGGGGCTCGATCGAAGCGCGAGATGTTCTATGTCGACGATTTCAACAAACTGGCCGCCGCGCACGACAACTTCGAGTGGCATGTCGCCCTGTCCGACCCGCTCCCAGAGGACGTGTGGGACGGCTATACCGGCTTTATCCATAACGTGCTCTATAATGAGTATCTGAAGACACATCCGGCGCCCGAGGACTGTGAGTACTACCTCTGCGGACCGCCGATGATGAATGCCGCGGTGATCAAGATGCTGTTGGATCTGGGGGTCGAGCGGGACAACATCATGCTCGATGACTTCGGAGGATGATCATCCATGCATCCTTCCATGCCACGCCCCCGTGCGCTGATTGCCTTGGTAGCCCTGCTGGCTGCCGGTGCCGGCTTCGGCTTGCTGCGTCCTGAGCCGCCCGTCGCAGAGCTCCATATGAGTGGTCGCACCATGGGAACCACGTATAACGTGAAATACCGCCCCACCCAAAATACTCCCTCGCTGAAGGCCATGCAGATCGAAGTGGACACATTGCTGGCCGAGATCAATCACACCATGTCCACCTATGATCCGGAATCGGAACTGTCGCGCTTTAACCGTCTGCGCACCACCGACTGGGTGTCCGCCTCCGATTCACTCCGTGACGTGCTCAAAGCCGCGCTGGAAATCGGCGCCCAGAGCGAAGGGGCGTTTGACATCACGGTCGGCCCCCTAGTCAATCTCTGGGGCTTCGGCCCTGACGTTCATCCGGACCGCATCCCGCTCGAAAGTGACATCGCCGCGGCACGAACGCGCAGCGGTCTCGATAAAGTCTCCCTCAGTGACACTCAATCGGCCATACGCAAGCACCGTCCTGATGTCTTCCTGGATCTTTCCGGGATCGCCAAGGGCTATGGTGTGGACCAGGTTGCTGAACTCATGACCGCGCACGGCATTAAACATTATATGGTTGAGATCGGCGGCGAGATACGGGTACGTGGACTCAAGGAGCAGGATGCACCGTGGCGGATCGCGATTGAGAAGCCGTTGTCGGGTGAACGTTCGGTGCACACGATGCTGGCGCTCAGCGACATTGCTCTCGCCACCTCGGGTAATTATCGGAATTTTTTTGAAATCGCCGGGCGACGCTATTCCCATACCATCGATCCAACCACCGGATGGCCGGTCGATAATCATCTGGTGTCGGTGACGGTGCTGGCAGAGACCAGCATGCGAGCCGATGCCTGGGCCACCGCATTTCAGGTGTTGGGGCCTGAGCGTGGCATGGCCATGGCTGAACGCTTCAATCTCCCTGTTCTCTTCGTCATCGAACGTGATGGACAATTTGAGGAACGCGTCTGCTGTGCCTTCCAACGGTACCGTACAGAGGTGCTGTCATGACAATTTTTCTGGTGACCTTTCTTGTCATGGGTGTTGCGATCCTGGCGATGGCGGTCGGTGTACTGGTCGGCCGCCGTCCGATCGGCGGCAGTTGTGGTGGTCTTGAACGCCTCGGTCTGGAGTGCGATGCCGGCTGCGACAAGCCCTGCCCGGAACGTCTTGCCTTCCTCCAGACGCAAGATCCTTCGCGGACTCTTCAGCCGCAACCCACGAAGCCCGGCCGAGACAGCGAGGCGCGGGAGCGACCTGGCTCGTGAAGAAGAAATGGGACACCAATAGGGAGCCATGATGGCACCCTCCTCACCGATCACCGGTAACGCCCCAGCCAACCCCTATCTGATCCGGCCAGCCACCATTGTGGAGAAAACCAGAGCCGCGGACGGGATCGACACCTATCGATTGAGGTTTGTCGATGAGCAAGTGCGGCGCAACTATCGGTTCACTGCCGGCCAGTTCAACATGATCTATCTGTTCGGGGTCGGCGAGGTGGCGATCTCGATTGTGTCGGATCCGGACGAGCCGGACCATCTCGATCACACGATTCGTGTCGCAGGGCGAGTGACCACCGCCATGTCGCAATTGCAGGTCGGCGAGGTGCTGGGCATCCGCGGTCCGTTTGGGCAGGGCTGGCCGCTGGAGGAGGCGCGTGGGCATGATGTCGTCATTGCGACCGGCGGCCTGGGTTGCGCGCCCGTGATGGGAGCCATTGAATACATCTTCCGCCGCCGCCGAGACTACGGCCACGTCAAGATTATCCACGGGGTGAAGACCCCGAGAGACTTGCTCTACCATGAGCGGTTCGAGGCCTGGAGAAGACAGCCCGACACGGAAGTCCTGCTCGCGAGCGATCGTCCGGACGAGACCTGGCGCCACCATGTTGGTGTGGTGACGGAACTGTTCGAACGCGTGCCGATCGACGCGGTGAAGACCATGGTCCTGATGTGCGGGCCCGAGATCATGATGCGACTTGGCGTGCCGATTCTCCTCCAACGGGGGATTCCGGCCACTGCCGTGTATGTCTCGCTGGAACGGCACATGGAATGCGGGATTGGCCTCTGCGGTCATTGTCAGATGGGGCCCTATTTCCTGTGCAAAGACGGACCGGTCATGCGCTATGACCGGGTCGAGCCGTGGTTG
>DASUMN010000204.1:0-2327 GCA_036277675.1 Nitrospira sp.
CCTAGCAAAAAATCACTGGGCGGCTATCTTCAGCACTTCATATAAGAACCTCCTGCAAGCTGCACAAGAAAGCAACGCCCCCGTCCCAGACTATTATGCGAAGGGTTTTTAACATCAACCGAATGCCCCTACCCTTACCACCCACGGCTCGGCTTCATCGAGCACTCTGCGATTGGTCGGATAACGGAGACGGGGGGCCATCTCAAGCTGACCCCCTCATCTTGTCGCTCTTGATGGACCTGGCACGATAGATCGCCTACTGTTTTGAGGCGTGCTCCGCCCCCCAATGATGCATCGCGTCGACCACAGGCTTGAGAGTCAATCCAAGCGCGGTGATTTGATATTCCACCCTCGGCGGAACCTCAGGATACACCGTCCGTTTGAGAAGGCCGCGTTTCTCCATGTCGCGCAGCTGATGCGTGAGCACTTTCTGCGTAATCCCGGGAACAGCCCGTCGGAGGTCAGAGAAACGTTGCACCCCTTGAAAGAGATACCACAACAGCACAATCTTCCATCGGCCGCCGATGAGGTCCGCTGTGAATTCAGCAGGACAGGCCAGGTGTTTCGTGTTGGGATTCCGTTCCACCATGAAGTATCCGATCGGTGCCTAGGGTACCACGCGGTGCGTTCTTGTCTTCGCTGCCCCCAGCCTTATACAGAAAGCGGTGAGTAAAACAAAGCCCGTTTCCACAGATGGGGCAGACAAGAAAGGAGCGGCCATCATGACACTGCGGCAGAAGGACACTGTTGAGATCCGGCGTAAGGAAGAGCGGTTTCTGACGTATGCAGGGTGGCTCGAGTCCCGACACAGCTTCAGCTTTGCGAATCATTATGACCCGACGAATACCCATCACGGGTTGTTGCTCGTCCACAACGATGACCTCGTCAAACCGAACACAGGATTTCGGACGCATCCTCACCGGGACATGGAGATCGTGACATGGGTATTGGACGGCGAGCTGGAGCACAAAGACTCGGAAGGGAATCACGGGATCATTTATCCGGGGCTCGCTCAACGCATGAGCGCGGGAACAGGCATCTGGCATTCAGAAATGAACCCCAAAAGCAATGCGCCCGTCCATTTCATACAGATGTGGGTGCCACCGGATGCGGAACACATTACGCCCGGGTATCAACAGTTGGATGTTAACAGCCAACTGAACAAAGGCGGATTGGTCCCGATTGCATCCGGCCGCGGACATGAGGCCGCCATCTCGATCAGACAGAAGGGCGCGGTGCTCTGGGGCGGGAGACTGGGATCCGGCGAGACCGTGATAGTACCGGATGCGCTGTATGTCCATGTGTTCGTGGCAAAGGGATCGGCTCGCCTTGAGCAGGCCAGTGTACTGAATACTGGCGATGAAGCCCGGCTGACGCGAGCGGGTGCTCGGTCGCTTACAGCGGAGAACAATGGCGCAGAGGTCTTGATTTGGGAAACCGATCGGGCAGTGGAACCGTGAGGTTATTCTACAACAGGCGGCCACTTGGAATGGAGATGAGTGGTCGCCTGGGATCTCGGATCGGACTTGATGGTCGCATGCAGAAAATTGAGGTCAGAGCGTTACTGCGCTCTCACACGCCTAACACAGCCGACTGTCTTTACGGGAGATCGCCGAGGAGTGAGGCCGGACCAGGATCGAGGATCCCGGATTGAATCGGCGCGAGCGGAGACGTTTGCCTCGGAGGGCCTGGCAGGACGAGCGGCGTACCTGTTTGATTGGCGCCTTGAATGAGCCCGATGGATAGCTGCGGCCCCAACGTCCCGACCGCGCCGCTCCAGGCTTGGCCTGTCGTGGGATTGCGAAAACTGTACGTTTCAAAGTTTTGGCCGGGTGTGTACAAAAATCCCTGCGTGCCCTGATTATCATTATAGAGACTTCCGCCCGGCATTCTGGTCAGCGGTGCCACACCGCCGCCGAAGGCCCGCACACCCGATACGTTCTGAGCCCAGGCCAGTGAATCAGCACCGGCCATGACTAGCAGACAGACCCACAATAGGATAGGCACCATCCGAGCCCTCGTCACGGAAGGGTGAGTTTTCATCCCGTCAAACATGGACGCATTATGTGAACGCATTATATGATGGGTCTACTACAACTGTCCACGGAGGCGTTTATGATGATCGCCACATTCGTTCAGGGAAACTGCCGTATTGCGCTCCTCCTCGCCGGTCTCGTGAGCCTCTCAGAACCGACTGTCGGCTGGAGTGCGGACACTGAAAAAGAGCCGCCTACCGAGCAGCACGAATCCCTCTCACTGGCGGATGCGGCGATTCGGGCACTGCAAAGCAATCTGGACATCAGCATCAGCCGCCACACAAAGGAAAG
>DASUMN010000205.1:0-7144 GCA_036277675.1 Nitrospira sp.
GGGATCAAAGACGATTTGACAGCGATGGAGAATCTTGATCTGTCCGCATCCTTGGCCGGCGATCACTGCGATGGGCCGGTGGCGCATGCTGCGTTGGAAGCGGTGGGGCTCAGGCGCCAGGCGCATCAGTTGCCGACGAAGGTGCTCTCGCAGGGGCAGAAGCGCCGGGTGGCACTGGCTCGCCTGTGGTTGTCCACCCGCCCGCTGTGGCTGCTGGATGAGCCGTTTACATCGCTGGATACCGCGGCGACCGGCCTGGTGACGGAGCAATTGCACACACATCTCACGCGGGGAGGTATCGCCGTCGTGGTTACACACCAGGAGGTCGGGTTGCCGTCCGGTCTCGTTCAGCGTCTGAGGATGAACGGATGAACCGTCCGAGCCTGTGGGAGGCGTTGCGCGGAGTCGTCCGTCGGGATCTGATGTTGGCGATGCGGCGTCGTGCGGATGTCGCGATGTCGGTGTTTTTTCTGGTAATTGTCGCAAGCCTCTTCCCTCTGGGGGTTGGTCCTGAGCCGGCCGTGTTGAGGACGATCGGGGCTGGGGTGCTGTGGGTGGCGGCCTTGCTGGCCTGTCTCTTGTCACTCGGGCGTGTCTTTACGGCGGATTACCTCGATGGCGTGCTGGAGCAGATGGTGCTGATTGCTCAGCCGTTACCAGTGCTGGTCGTCGGCAAGGTGTTTGCGCACTGGATCGTCTCCGGTCTTCCGGTCGTCCTGTTGTCGCCGCTGCTCGGGTTGCAATTCGGGTTGGATGGGGAGGCGTTGGGGGTGCTGGTCTTGTCGCTCTTGCTTGGGACGCCGACGTTGAGTATGATTGGAGCCATCGGCGCCGCGCTGGTGCTCGGCGTGCGCGGAAGCGGGCTCTTGGTCGCCCTCTTAGTGCTTCCCCTTTATGTTCCGGTACTGATCTTTGGAGCCGGTGCCGTCACAAGCAGCATGGCGGGGATCGGTGGCGAGGCCAACTTGTCGCTGCTGGGGGCGTGTCTTGTGTTGTCGCTATTTTTTTCACCCTGGGCCACTGCGGCGGCCTTGCGCATCGCGTTGGAATAGAAGGATGAGATACGCGTGAACTGGTCGAAATATTCGGCACCGCTGGCGTTTTATCCGTTGGCGGGGAAAATGATTCCCTGGTTTTCCGCCCTGGCCGCTCTCGCGATTGCCGTCGGGCTGTATATTGGTCTGCTCGTCGCCCCGACCGATTTTCAACAAGGCGATTCCTACCGCATTATTTTCGTCCATGTGCCGGCTGCGTGGATGTCCATGTTTCTGTACGTCGTGATGGCGATCTGGGCTGGAGTGGGGATAGGGCTGAAAGCCCGTCTCTCCTTTATGATGGCGCAGGCCATCGCGCCGACCGGGGCGATGTTTACATTCCTGGCGCTGCTGACCGGCGCGATGTGGGGCAAGCCGACGTGGGGGGCCTGGTGGGTGTGGGATGCCCGGCTGACCTCGGAATTGATCCTCTTGTTTCAATATGCCGGGGTCATGCTGTTACGGACGTCGATCGACGATCTGCGCCGCGCGGATCGGGCCAGCGGTGTCTTGGCGTTGGTGGGAGTGGTGAATATTCCCATCATTTATTTTTCAGTAAAATGGTGGAATACGTTGCACCAGGGTGCATCCGTCAGCATGACGGCGGCGCCGAAGATGGCGACGATCATGCTCACGGCCATGCTCTTGATGACGTTCGGGTTCTGGATGTACAGCATTGCGGTGGTGTTGTCCCGCGTACGCTGCGTGATCCTCGAGCGCGAGAGCCAGCCGGCCTGGGGCAATCCGTCCGCCGTACCGGAAGCGGCGGAGGCGCGCTGATGTATTGGGGAAGCGTGGGCGAGTTCTTGGCGATGGGAGGCTATGGCCTCTATGTGTGGACCTCGTTTATCGTCACGGCTCTGGGCATCACCTGGGAAGTGTTGGCTTTATGGCGCCGTCGGGCTGCCGCTCTCGCGGACAGCCGCGGCATTTTGAGGAGTATCGAATGACCTCTCGCCAAAAACGGTTTGCGTTTATCGGGCTGGGCCTGGTGGTATTGGGTGTGGCGACGGTGCTGGTGCTGAATGCATTTCAGAAAAATCTTGTATTCTTTTTCACGCCCACCATGGTGGCGAACGGCGAGGCGCCAAAAGGCCAAAGCTTCCGGATCGGAGGGATGGTCGAAGACGGCAGCCTTAAGCGGGAGAACGATGGTCTCACCGTCCACTTTATGGTGACGGATACGGCGAAGAGTGTGCCCGTCACCTACAAGGGAATATTGCCGGATCTCTTTAAGGAGGGCAAAGGCGCCGTGGCGCAGGGCCAGTTGGCGGCCGACGGCACCTTCGTCGCCAGTGAGGTCCTGGCGAAACATGATGAAAACTACATGCCGCCGGAAGCAGCCGAAGCGTTGGCCAAGGCCAAGGCGTCGGGGGCTCAGGGCAGCAACACCTTGGTCATAACACAGTAGGACACCCCCGCAATGATTCCTGAAATCGGTCATTTTGCTTTGATTCTTGCTCTCTGTGTCGCGCTGGTGCAGGGGATTCTCCCGATTTACGGCGCCGCCGTCGGTAACGCCGCCCTGATGTCGGTGGCGAAACCAGCTGCCCGCCTCCAATTTCTCTTGGTCCTCACCGCGTTCGGCTGTCTTGCCTATGCCTTTGCGGCAATGGATTTTTCCGTGTTGTATGTCGCGGCGACCTCGAATTCGCAGTTGCCGCTCCACTATCGTCTGGCCGCCATCTGGGGAGCGCATGAAGGCTCGCTGCTGCTGTGGACCTTCATTCTCACGATATGGATGTTCGCGGTGACGCTGTTTTCTGCTCATCTCCCAGAAGCCACCAGGTCTCGGATACTCGGCGTCATGGGCCTGGTGAGCGTGGGATTCCTTTTGTTTATGTTGACGGTGTCCAATCCGTTCGAACGGTTGATTCCGGCGGCTCCCGACGGGCGTGACCTCAATCCACTCCTGCAGGACCCCGGCATGGTGATCCATCCGCCGATGCTCTATATGGGGTACGTCGGGTTCTCAGTGGCGTTCGCGTTCGCGATCGCCGCCCTCTTGGGGGGCAATCTCGATGCAGCCTGGGCCCGCTGGTCTCGGCCATGGACCACGGTCGCCTGGTGTTTTCTCACAGTCGGCATCGCGATGGGAAGCGGTTGGGCCTATTACGAATTGGGTTGGGGTGGCTGGTGGTTCTGGGATCCGGTCGAGAACGCCTCATTCATGCCGTGGTTGGCCGGAACCGCGTTGGTGCATTCATTGGCCGTGACCGACAAGCGAGGCGGGTTCAAAGTGTGGACGGTGTTGCTCGCCATCATGGCCTTTTCGTTGAGCCTCCTTGGGACGTTTCTCGTCCGGTCCGGTGTCCTCACCTCGGTGCATGCCTTTGCGACAGATCCGAAACGCGGCCTGTTCATTTTGGCTTTCTTGGCGATTGTCATCGGTGGGTCATTGGCCTTGTATGCCTGGCGGGCGCCGCGTGTCGGGTTGGGCGGAAGTTTCGCCATGGTGTCTCGTGAAGGGATGTTGCTGGCGAACAACGTGCTGCTGGTGGCCGCGATGGGCTCCGTGCTGCTGGGTACGTTATATCCCTTGTTTCTCGACGCGCTAGATCTTGGGAAAATATCTGTCGGGCCTCCGTACTTCGATTCTGTCTTCGTGCCATTGATGGTTCCGGCAATATTTTTAATGGGAATCGGCCCACTGGCCCAATGGAAAAAGGCCAGTGTGCCTGATTTGGCAAATCGGTTGAAGTGGGCCTTCGGGGTCAGTGTTGTCTCCGCCCTCACGTTACCGATTGTCATGGGGAACTGGACTCCCCTCCTGAGCCTCGGCCTGCTTCTGGCTATATGGATCGTGACGACTGCCCTGGTGACATTGCGTGAGCGGTTGACGCATGTCACGGGGAGTAGTGTCATGGAGCGCTTGGCGTCGGTGCCCCGATCCTACTGGGGGATGCTCGTGGCGCACTGTGGGATTGCGGTTTTTATCGTCGGGGTGACGATGGTGAAGGGGTTTGAAACGGAAAAAGATGTGCGGATGAATGTGGGTGAGACGACAACGATCGGCGACTATACGTTCCGATTCGACGGAGCCCACGATGTGAAGGGGCCGAACTATACAGCGGCCCGTGGGACATTTTCGGTCAGTCGGGACGGTCGTGAAACGACGGTCTTGTATCCGGAAAAGCGGCGCTATCCCGTTCAGAATCAAATCATGACCGAAGCCGCCATTGATACCGGGTTATTGCGCGACCTCTATGTGTCATTGGGGGAGCCGCTCGACGACGGGGCGTGGAGTGTGCGGCTCTATCATAAGCCCTTCATCGATTGGATCTGGGGTGGATGTTTTATCATGGCGTTAGGCGGCGTGTTGGCCATCAGTGATCGCCGGTATCGCCCGGCGTGGCGCCGTGAAACGCAGGAAGCACCGGCGGCGGTGGAGACGGCCCGGCGGAAGTACGCATGAGTCGGTTTTTGCTCCCTCTGACGATCTTTGCCGTAGTCGTCGGCTTTCTCGCCGTGGGCTTGACGCTCAATCCACGGGAGATTCCTTCACCGCTGGTAGGCAAGGCGGCGCCGGCTTTTTCTCTCCCGCAACTCCACGAGCAGGACAAAGTATTTTCGCCGAAAGATCTGGAGGGACAGGTCTGGTTGCTGAACTTCTGGGCCTCCTGGTGCAGCGGCTGCAAGACCGAACATCCGGTGCTGATGCAGATTGCCAACTCCGGTGCGGTTCCCATCTACGGTATGGATTACAAGGATCAACGGGACGAAGCGTTGGCGTGGCTGAATCGATGGGGGAATCCCTATCCGATCGTCGGGGTCGATCTGGCCGGACGGGTCGGGATCGATTATGGCGTCTACGGGGTGCCGGAAACCTACGTGATCGACAAGCAAGGGATCATCCGCTACAAACAGATCGGGCCGGTGAATGACGAAGTGCTGGCGAACAAAATTCTTCCGCTGGTGAAGGAACTGCAAGCGAAATGATCTGGTTGGCGCTCATGATGCTGCTGTCGGGACCGGCCTGGGCCGAGGAGGCACGGCCGTTGGGGGACGATCCCGTCGTCGAGGCTCGGTTGAAGACCTTGGCCGTCGAATTGCGATGCCTGGTCTGTCAGAACCAAACCTTGGCCGATTCAAATGCCCCGCTCGCGGAGGACCTGCGCCGTGAAGTCCGTGAGATGATCGTCAAGAACATGAGTGACCAAGAGATCATCGATTTTCTCGTGTCGAGGTACGGGGATTTCGTCTTGTACCGCCCGCCCTTGAAGTCGACGACCACCGTCCTGTGGGTGGGGCCATTTGTGCTCCTGGCTGTGGGAGCGATCGCCCTTGTGGTGGCATTGAAGCGTCGAGGGCAGAAGGTGGCGGACGCGGCGATTACGGAGGAAGAGCATCGGCGAGTCGAACAGTTGCTCTCGGAAGGAGTCAAACGATCATGACCGTCACATTTGGGTTCATCGCCGCGGCGATGACGATCATCGTCCTCGGCTTTCTGTTGTACCCGCTGTTGAAGAAGACGGCTGGAGCGAGTGTCGATCGGGAAAAGACGTTGCCGGTCTATCGGCAACAATTTGGGGAATTAGAGCAAGACCGGACCGCGGGCCTTTTGACGGAAGAGCAATATCGCACGGCGCGCCAGGAGCTGGAGCGCCGCCTGTTGGAGGAAACGAGTGTGACGGAGCCGGTCTCGGCGACTTCAGGACAATTAGTCAATATGAAGTTTGTTGCGCTGGCGTTGGTGATGCTCATTCCGTCCGCCAGTGGTGTCCTGTACTGGACGCTGGGCAACCCGATGGCCATGACGCACCCGGCGGCGTCGCCGATGGCGGCTCAGAGCGGTGCCGCCGATGAGCGTCAAATGATGGAGGGGCTCAATACGCTGATGGAACGGCTTAAAAAGAAGTTGGAGCAGAACCCCAATGATGCGGCAGGCTGGGCCATGCTGGCGCGCTCCTACATGGCCATGGAACGGTATGCCGATGCGGTCCCAGCTTTCGATAAGGCGTTCAAACTGAATCCTAACGATGCGGACATGCTGGCCGATTATGCCGATGCGCTTGGAATTCACCAGGGACGCAAGCTCGAAGGCAAGCCGGAGACCATGATCGAAAAAGCTCTGAAGGTGGATCCCAATCACGTGAAGGCTCTGATGCTGGCGGGCACCATGGCGTACAATCGCAAGGATTTCGCCCATGCGGTCAAAGATTGGGAACGGGCGCGCGCCAGCTTGCCGCCGGATTCTGATCCGGAATTTTCTGAGCAAATCACGGCTGCGATCGGCGATGCGAAACAGCGCATGGGTGGCGCGCCGTTGATGGCGGCGACGAATGCTCCTCGCGCATCATCGGCGATGCCGGCTGATCATCCTCCGGTCAAGAAGGCCGGTGGGTCGCGCGCGATTACGGGAAAAGTCGTGTTGGGGCCGAGCCTGGCCGGTAAAGCACTTCCGGATACGCTGTTTGTTTTTGCAAAGGATGTCGCCGGTCCGCCGATGCCGGTGTCGATCATACGGGCCTCGAAGAACGACTTACCCTTCACCTTCCGGCTTGATGACTCGACCAGTCCGATGCCCTCGCGAAAGCTGTCGGACATCGATACGGTAGTCATCGTGGCTCGATTGTCGAAATCCGGGCAAGCGATGCCGGGAAGTGGTGATATGGAAGGGATGAGTCAGCCGATAAAGCCAGGGACAGAAAACATTACGGTCGTGATTGACCGTGAGCGCCCGTAGAGGTCGTGTAGTCCATTAAATTTATCGGTGAGTTGCACGGCGCTCGTTGGGATATTTTTGATCGAAAATATCTTGACACGGTGATGGGCCTCAGCTATATTCCGACCGCGTTCTTTAAAAAACTCTAACTAACGTATAATAGAAAACCCTAACCACATTAGCATGCGAATTTCATGGAAACATATTTTGGTAAGGACAGTACACGCTGTCCATCAAACGGAAGGAGTATTACTGTGACCGGAAAGCATATTGCGAGGTATGCCATGGTTGTCTGCGGCTTCTTATTGGCCGCACCCGTGCACGCGCAGTACCCGAGTGTCCCGAAGGAAACTTTTGAGGCGCTGAAGATTGAGCGGTCAGCTACCCCCAAGGAGTTTCATGAGGCGCTGACCACTCGCTATAAGGATCCAGGTAGAGGAGCGGG
>DASUMN010000206.1:0-2475 GCA_036277675.1 Nitrospira sp.
CAAGCCCCATTTCAAACGGCTCGCGACACGAGCAGGCTCGGGGTGGAGCCCACGACGCGGATCGAACGCGTGACCTCGTCCTTACCAAGGACGTGCTCTACCAACTGAGCTACGTGGGCGCGCCCCGTTAATCGTGAACCGTTAGTAGTTATTCGCAAGACAACCCCTGAAACAATTTTCCCGCTCAACTCATTTCACGTTTAACGAATACCGCTTCACGTCTTCTATTTTGGAGCGGGCGATGGGATTTGAACCCACGACAGCCAGCTTGGAAGGCTGGAACTCTACCACTGAGCTACGCCCGCCTTCTGTTCATTGTCCGCGCACACACCTTCTTAAATTGGCTCCGGGTTGAATGAGCTGAACCAGAACACTGGTGGCTGTTATCTAGCTCACTCCATATTGGAGTTCTCCGGCCCACGCAAGCGCGGTTTGGTGGGCAGGCAAGGATTCGAACCTTGGAAGACATAAGCCAGCAGATTTACAGTCTGCCCCCTTTGGCCACTTGGGTACCTGCCCGCAACACCCTACTGGATTTCCCGGCACCAGAAATTCCCGAAAAAATTCCCAACGTCACTCGATACGTGCGCGACAAAATGCGCACAGGCCTCTCCGCACACAGCTCTCTCTTCCTCAATCCTGAGGATTGATGTGCTGATGTGCCGGACAAGCCGATTTGGAAATGCTGGATTCTATTGATGAAGTCCCGTCATGTCAAGAGGGGATTGGCCTTATCTGTTTTTTTCTTCCAATCGTGCTTCAACCCGGACAAGCTGGCGAGGCTTCTGTGATACTCGATGAACCAAACGACCGCTTGACCGAATGAATAAATTCTCCTGTTAAACCAAAGGCTTGACTTAGTAATGCCTCAGCCTCCCGCCAGGTCATCTGGGACTGCTTAGCCAGAAATCTCTTGTGCGTGATCCGTTGCTCAGCACTATCTTGAGGCACATAATATCCACGAAACTCTCCATTCAGAAACGCCGTCTCAAGGCGACGGACCCATTGCTCCCTCTGACGAGCGTGTTGCCACAACGATCCTCGGCCAGTTTGCTGCACGTCAAGCTGATTCCATATTGCCCAGCCGATAAAGACGGCCCATGTTTCGTTGAGTGCTTCCCACGATTCTGATTCGGTCAAGTAGCGCGACTCCACCTCCTGTGGACGCTGCGCAATCGGCACGATGGTCACGTCTGTATATCGACAGCCTTGCTGTGATCGCGCAAACGCCATCAATTCATGTGCCCTGTTTTCGGTCCCCGCCGATCGCGCATCGGAAGACAGGAGATAGTCCATGTAGGCATGAAACAGTTCGTGATAGAGAATGCCCAGCTCCCTATGCGTCATCTTCGCAAGCGGTTTGAGTGTTCTTCCCGCCGCATTGAAGGACAACGACCGGTTGAGCACCATGCGATGCTCATCGAGATGGTACTCCGCCGCGTAGGTCCGAAGATCGTCGAATTCAAACCGAATAAAATCCGCCGGAATCTCTCTGAGAAATTTCGTGGGGAGATGAAGCCGCTCCGCCTCCACAATCACACGCTCCCATGTCGAACCAGCTGAAGGACCGCCGGCGTCAGATGGCAGGGGAACAGCCTCGGCTGCGAACCCGCCGAACCAACAACTCCACACGAGTACGAATCGAAGGAGATATGTCATGTCTGGCTATAGAACAAGCAGAAGATGCCGCGCCCGCGAAGGGGCAGGAGACATTCGACCGACTCTTCGCAGCTAATAGTCTTGATAGCGGGGCGCCCCCCAATCCTCTCGCCCGCCTTCTTCGACCAGTGCGAGGATGTCGAGAAAATCGGAAGAGACATGATCGAGAAAACGAGAGGGTTTCGAAAGCAGCATCCCACTGGCTTTGTCGTAGACGTTGATCGGATAGGTCATGAACAAATGCCGCTTGGCCCGCGTCACGGCCACGTAGAATAACCGGCGTTCCTCTTCCAATTCATCGTCCGTAAGGAAAGAATAGGCGGACGGAAACCGGCCATCGACGACCCAGATCACAAAGACACATTGCCACTCCAGCCCTTTGGCCGAATGAATCGTGGACAGCACCATCCGCTCATCGTCGCGATCCGGCGCTTCAACGTCCACCGCACTGCCGTCCGGCGGCTCCAGCGCCAAGTCGGCCAGAAATTCGTCGATGCCCGGATAGTTTTCAGCAATCGTGTGAAGATGATCCAGGTCCCTCGTGCGCTTGGGGTAATCGTCGTATTGTTCCTTCAGAATCGGCAGGTAATACTCATAGATGTGATCGACTTGCTCGGACGGCGACCGATCCTCGGCGCCCGCCAGACTTTCCAGCGTGTTCGCCAGATTCTTGAGCCCCTGACCTGATCGCCCGGAGACTGCGCGCAACACATCGAACGGCCGCTCGGCTTTCACGATCGCGGCAAGCAGGTCCTGCGCCTTCTTCGGTCCGACTCCCTCCACCAGCATCAGCACCCGATGCCAACTCACCGTGTC
>DASUMN010000207.1:0-6909 GCA_036277675.1 Nitrospira sp.
ATACCCGTTGGCAGTTCAATGTAGGAACGGGGGCTTGGTGGTCTCCTCATTGCGCGCATGCACCGAGCACCGCCAAACAGAACTTGTTCGACCCGGAGCCCTTCACCATGATCCTGGCGACGGGATAAACACCTTTCCCGCGTGCGCGGTGCGTAAGCACAGGAGACCACCGAGCCCCCTCTCCTGTCCCTCCCTGCTCTTTACCTCTTCCCCCTTATTCACAGGACGGTGCCCGCGATTGCCTCCCACCGCGCCCATTGAGCGAGCACCAACCGTCATTGAGGCATCTGATAACTCCCGGTGCGCGCTCAGGGAGCGAGGAGGCAATCGCGGGTGACGTCGCCGCCATCCCCTGTTTGACTCATCCCCAAATCGTTTGTTACTCTCCGCGCGGGTCGCTGTCGGCCCGCCAATAATCGGACTTCCATGAACATCAAGGACTATCTCGAGCAAAAACGCATCGCCGTCGATCGATATCTCGATCAGGTGACACCACCGGCCGTCACGCCGCCGACCACGCTCCATGAAAGCATGCGCTACAGCCTCATGGCGGGCGGCAAGCGCATCCGGCCTATTCTCACGATCGCCGCAGCGGAGGCAGTCGGGGCCGAGCCACCCGGCCTGATGGCGGTGGCCTGCTCGCTGGAATTCATCCACACCTACTCGCTGATCCATGACGATCTGCCGTCGATGGATAACGACGACTTTCGACGCGGCAAACCAACGAATCATAAAGTCTACGGCGAGGCCATGGCGATTCTGGCCGGCGATGCATTGCTGACGATGGCCTTCAATCTCATCAGCCGTCCCGACCTCATGAAGGGCTGTGATCCTGTTCGGCAAGTCCGGATCATTCAGGAATTGGCCTATGGCTCAGGCAACGTGGGGATGGTCGGCGGCCAAGTGTTCGACATTCAGGCGGAGAACAAAGACATCGACCTGCCCACGCTGCAGAACATCCACAAGCACAAGACCGGCATGCTGATGCGCGCGGCCGTTCGGATGGGCGCAATCGCTGCCGGGGTAAACGACCGCCAGCTCGACGACATGACCGGCTATGCCGAGGACATCGGCCTGGCGTTTCAAATCGCCGACGATGTACTGAACGTGACAGGCACGCGCGAGGAGCTGGGCAAGAACCCGAACACCGACGCCGAACGCGGGAAAAAGACGTATCCGACGTTCTACGGTGTGGATGGCGCAAAAAAGCTGGCGGACGAGTGCGTGGCGCGGGCCATCGGTCGGTTGGACTCGTTCGGCCCCGCAGCCGATCCCCTTCGCGACATCGCGCGGTATATCACCGCCCGAAAAAACTGACCACAAGACGTGAACCGTAAAACGTGAACCGTCAACCTAGCAAGGCTCCTGAGCCTCCGACCCAGGCCATACCTTTCACCTTTCACCTTTCACCTTTCCCGTCATCAAGATGAAAGCTCTCGTGACAGGCGCCACAGGCTTCGTCGGAGGCGCGGTCGCGCGCGCGCTTCTGCGTGCCGGACACGATGTCCGTGTTCTGGCCCGACCCGATGCCGACTCCCAGAATCTCGAAGGGTTGCCGGTCGAACGGGTCGCCGGAGATCTGCGTGATCCGGCGTCACTGAAGACGGCGTTGAAGGGTTGTCATCATCTGTACCATGTCGCCGCGCATTACGCCCTGTGGGCCAAAGATCCCGCCATTTTTTACACGGTGAACGTCGACGGCACGAAGAATCTCCTGGAAGCGGCGCGCGAGGTCGGCACGGAGCGCATCGTGTATTGCAGCACGATCGGCGCGATTGGGCTGCCGGAGGGTGGAGGACTGGGGACCGAGGACACACCGGTGTCCCTCGCGCAGATGGCCGGCCACTACAAACGGTCGAAATTCCTGGCCGAGCAAGAGGTGCTGAAGCTGGCGAAAGAAGGGCTGCCGGTTGTCATCGTCAATCCGAGCGCCCCGGTCGGCGAGCGGGATGTGAAACCCACACCGACAGGCCAAGTGATCGTGGATTTCATGAAGGGCCGCATGCCGGCCTACATCGAAACCGGCATGAATATCGTGGATGTCGACGATGTGGCGGAAGGCCATTTATTGGCCATGCAGAAAGGCCGCATCGGCGAACGCTACATCCTCGGCTGCAAGAATCTGCTGTTGCGCGAGGTGTTCGAAATCTTGAGTGCCCTGACGGGAATCAAGGCGCCCGCGCTCAAGCTGCCCCGCCTGGCGGTGCTGCCCCTCGCCTATGCCAATTACTGGTTCGCGAATCTGACCGGCCGGCCACCGCGCATCCCGCTTGAAGGGGTGAAGATGGCCAAGTACAAAATGCACTACGATTGCAGTAAGGCGATCCGCGAACTGGGCCTCCCGCAAACTCCCCCGGAAGTCGCTCTCGACAAAGCCGTGCGCTGGTTTCGGTTACACGGCTACGTGTAGCCCGCAATCTTGAACCTCCTTGATCGAGAGTGCTAAGTTCCGCCCCGAACATTTCACCGTGGCCTATCGATGGACCTGCTCGATCTGTTTGTCAAAACCATCGCGTTCCGCCCCTATGTCTTCATCTTCCTCGCCGCCTTTTTGTTCGCTGCCGTACAGATGATCGGCTGGCAACGCACCTGGCGTTTCTGGCTGATCAGTTGGGGAACGGCGTTCGTGTGCGAGTATGCCTCGACGCGCACGGGAATTCCCTTCGGGTGGTATTTTTACAATGGCTCCACGATCGGGCAAGAACTCTACATCTCCAACGTCCCGTTCATGGACTCGATCTCCTTCAGCTTCCTCCTCTATGCCGCCTATTGCGTGGCCCTGTGCCTGCTCCTGCCGATCGACGGCGCCGCACCGTTTATCACATTCCGGCTGAACCACTTACGATTCGACCTGACCGCGCGCACCAGCCTGTCCGTGCTGTTGCTGACCGCGTGTCTGTTCGCCTTCATCGATATGGTGATCGACCCGGTCGCCTTGCGCGGTGACCGCTGGTTCCTCGGCAAGATCTATTATTACCCGGACCCCGGCGTGCACTTCGGCGTCCCCTTCGCCAACTACGTCGGATGGGCCGTCGTCGGCATCCTGTCGCTCGCCCTCTATTTTCCAATCGAACGCCGGCTGCCGGCGCTGAGCCTCCCCGCATCGGTCACCCCGCGCATGCTGTTGGGAGTCGGGCTGTATTATGGTGTCCTGGCCTTCAATCTCAGCGTGACCTTCTGGATCGGCGAATCGTTCATGGGCCTGAGCGGCCTCCTGATGCATCTGCCGGTCCTCGCGCTGCTGCTGTTCCGCCTCGTCAATCCACAGGCGATGCCCTCTGCCTCGTATCCTAAGAGCATTCACGCGGGAGAACGTTGACGGCATCGGCTTCCGATATTTCCCGCGCCGTCCCGAGCGTGTCCCTCAAAACATGGCAACGCCGGTTTCCCGAATCAGTCAGTAAGGAAGGCATTGACTCGGCATCGGAATCATGCGATGCAGGGGGCATAGGCCGCCTCGGCTGGCGGCGCTGATTCAGGCAACCAGCGCCACGACAATCTGGAGTAGAATGGACCATGATCTTGAGCATCATGTTTCTGGGAGTGCTCTTGCTCGCCACGCCGGTGTCAGCAGACAAGGGCGTGCAACACGTCGTGGGAATCGTGACCGCGATCGACCAGAAGCACATTGAAGTAAAGACGCCGAATCGGACCGTCCCGGTCTCCGTGAAGCTCACGAAGAACGTGCAGTTCAAGAACAAGAACAACCCGGCCTTGACCAACCCGCCGGACGTAGGAGACCGCGTCATTATCGAAGCGACGAAGGACAACAAGAAACTGGTCGCCACGATCGTGTACTACTCGGCAATCAGGCAGGTACCAAGCGCCCCTCAATAGGCGGGACCAATGCCCACGGTCCATTTTACTCGTGTGATTCGAGAGTCTCCGTTCCACGGAGGACTCCGTCACGCATTGATACGGATCCTGATCACCGGCGTGTCGGTCTTTTTGGCCGTCACGACCGTCCCCGGCCTGGAAGCGGACAGTTTTGTGTCGGGCATCGCCGCTGTCCTCGTACTGACCTTTCTCAACCTGATCCTCCGCCCCATCCTCTTCGTGTTGACCCTGCCCCTGATCGTGTTTACCTTGGGGCTCTTTCTGGTGGTGCTGAATGCCTTACTGCTGGAACTGACGGCCTATCTGGTGAAAGGTTTCAGCGTATCGGGGTTCTGGTCCGCCGTCGGCGGCGCGCTGGTTATCAGCCTCGTCTCGACGATCCTCAACAATTGGACCGTCGACCGTCGGCCCATCGCCGCCTCTAACCCGCCCGATGAACCTCGCCGGCCTCCCAAAATCATCAATCCGGAGTAGCCCCATTTTCTTTCAGCCAACGAGTGGATATTCATCCACGTTCCGGCTACAATGCCGCTCTCAAACTGCTGACAAACCTATGACATCTCAGACTGCGCGAACAAAACCGGCACCAGAAACCCATCTTCAACGAACGCTGAACACCGCGCTGAACGACATCGCGGCGGACTCGGCATTGGCGGCAATCTTCCACCAGGAGAACGGACCGCTGCTCGAACACGCCGCGCGGAACTTTACGCCGAGAGACGTACAAGCCATTGTCCGTACGTTGTCGGCCCATGACGTCGCATCCGCACCATCCTCAGGTCACGATGCCGAGGCTGGGCGCACCATACGGCTCAAGATGGTCACACCCGGCGCGAAATCGCTGTTGAGCATCCCGCTTCGCCACGTGAATCGGACCTACGGCTATCTGGTCATCGGCCGGAAAGAGGGGGCGACCTTCGCGAAGAAGGACAAGGCGATGTTGGAGCAGGCAAGCGATGGGATTACGAAAGCGCTGGAACGTGACGGGCTCTTTTATACGAATACCGTGATGGGCCGTTCGTACGTGTCGCAAGAGCCGGCTCCCCCTCCGCCGGCCGGAACGGACATGTTTCCCGCACTCACCGCACACTTCTCTCCGGAACTCCAAGCGAAAGTTGAAGCGGCCCTGATGGAAGCCCTCCCCCTCGTTCCGTACGATCGCGCGTGGGCGTGCTATTACGACCCCCTCGCAGGAAACGTTGAGGTCCTGGGTGTCGCCGGAGACGCGAAGGGTGAGCAAAAAGACGCGAAGAAAGATCTCAAGCCGGGCCAACGCCTGACACTCGACAGTTCTGCGGCAGGGTGGGCCGTCCGCCATCGCAAGCCTCGCGTAGACCATGACCTCGCCTCCACGCAAGGCCGCTTCCTGGACCATAAGCATCTCTTCAAGGACCGATTCCAGTCTTCCCTGGTCGTCCCATTCTTCGTGCGCGGCCAAGTCGGCGGCACCTTCACGTTGGGGTCGAAAGAACCGCAACGGTATCAGAGCACTGACGCCCGCACGCTGGAGCCCATCATTCTCAAACTTGCGGAGCTCATGCAGTCGCCGGCCCCTCAGCCGAGTTCCGCCCCCGTCGGCGGCCCGGACGACCCCATGCCGCAACCGGCAGCCGCCCTGCCGTCCGAACCCATCATCCGCAAGCAGGAGCGCCAAGCCGCCATCGGGGAGTTCAGCGGATTTTTGGCCACGGAAATTCGGGAACCCTTGGCCTCGATTCGCTCGCAACTTGAAGAGGTGACCGGCGAAGGCATCCTGGATTTCGATCCCCAGACGCGGGTGGAGAACGCCATGCGCGACCTGATTCGGATCGAGGCAATCCTGAATGAGATCCTAGACTTCGCCAAGCCGTTGGAGCTGAATCGCCACCTCTGCAGAATCCCGGAAGCTTTGGACAGTTCCTTGGTCGTCCTGGCCACGGACTTGGAGGCCACCCGCATTCAGGTCACCAAGGAGTACCCCAACGTCATTGCGCCGGTACGCGCCGATGAAGCGAAACTCCAACAGGTTTTTTTGAGTATTTTCAAGAACGCCTGCGAAGCCATGACGCCCGGCGGCCATCTGCATATTCAGGTGACGCAACACCGAGCGGGAAAAGGTCTGGATGTGCAGGTCATCATCAAGAACGATGGGGCCCCCATCCCGGCCGACCTCGTTGACAAGGTCTTCGAGCCCTTTTTCACCACAAAACGCTCCGGGATCGGCTTGGGGCTTCCCAGCGTGAAAAAGATCGTCGAAGAACACGGAGGCTCCATCGCCATCGGCAGCGCACCGGGTGAAGGCACCACCGTTACGATCCGCCTGCCCGGCGTGAGCCGTGGACCGGCCTTCCGACATCGCGGACGCGGGCGTCGCCCTCACCGCCGGCCGAGCTGACCCTCGGCGGGCATGAGGACTCAACCATGTGCATGATGACGCCTACCGGTTTGACAGAGCACGCTCGGCGTGGATATGATTCCATTCGTTCTCGACGATCTCCCGTATCGCACATCTTGACCATGAAGTGTGCGGCCACCATGTCTTTCTTCAAAGGAGTAGGAGCATGAAACTTGTCATCGCTGCGGTTGCCACCGCCTCTGCTGTACTCTTGACTCTTTCGATGGCCTCAGCCAATCCGGCGCTGCTTCCTAAGCACGAAGGCTATCCCATGAAAAACTCCGGGAGCCCCGTGACCGGCCAGCCGACCGCCAACGATCCCGGCCAATCGGACGCCCGTGGTGAATCATCCCTGTTAAAGTCAGCCGGGTTCGATGATACGCACAGTAAGCAAGAACTGACGAAAACAGACAATGCCCGGATTACGGAAGGACAGGGCGCAGGCCGGCTGCCCAAGGTGCAAGGCCCGCAGATTAAAATCGCGCCACCGGTAACATCCGCCACGAAAATTACCGATAAACGAAAGATTCCGTAAACAGTAGCCAGCTGAAGCACAACGGGGGTCTCCGTCTTACGACGGGACCCCCGTTGTGTTTTCTGCACCGCTGGTCTTACTTTGATAGCCGCAACCGGAACCGCCAGAGCTTCTTGGCCCATTCGCCGGCATAATCCACGCCGATGCGCGGAAACCGTCCGAC
>DASUMN010000208.1:0-4779 GCA_036277675.1 Nitrospira sp.
GCGGCGGCGCGCGTGCATCCTCACGACGAATCCAAGATCATTCGGGCCTTGGAGGTGCAGAGACTGACAGGCGCGCCGATGTCGGCGGCGCATCGTCAACACGGGTTTCAGGAGGCGCCGTTTACCACGCTGCTCATCGGACTTCAGAGGCCCAAAGAGGAGCTGTATCGGCGGATCGAGGAACGAATCGATTGGCAGTTGGCTCACGGAATGGTAAAAGAGACGCGGTTGCTGCTCGATCGCGGGTGCGGCAGACACCTGGGAGCGATGAAGGGATTGGGGTACCGACATGTGGCGGCCCAAATTGCCGGCGAATACGACGAGGCGGAGATGGTCAGGCTGTTCAAACGCGATACCAGGCGATTTGCCAAACGGCAGATGACCTGGTTCCGGAAGGAGCCAGGGATTCACTGGGTGTCGATCGAAACGGATGAGACGCCTGAGCAAACGACTCGGCGGGTGGTGTCGTGCATTGAACAATTTTTGGGCAACGTGGAGGCAGGTATGCGGTCGGATGCGATGCAGCCAGCTGGGATGGGGGACACATCGGTATGAAAGGCAAGCGGATGGGGCAGAATTCGATCGGGGTGATCGGCGGCAGCGGGTTGTACGACATCGAAGGGCTGAAGTCGGTGCGCCGGGTACAGGTGCGTACGCCGTTTGGTTCGCCGTCCGATGCGATTACGGTTGGAACGCTTGAGGGGGTTGGGGTGGCCTTCCTCTCGCGGCATGGACGCGGACACAGGCTGAATCCGGGCGAAATCAATTATCGGGCCAATATCCATGCGCTGAAATCATTGGGGGTCACTCGCGTGATCTCAGTGAGTGCAGTAGGGAGCATGAAAGAGTCGATCAGCCCCGGCAATGTGGTGATGCCCGATCAGTTCATCGATCTGACCAAACGACGGTCGTCCACATTTTTCGAAGGCGGGATGGTGGCGCACGTCGCGTTCGGCGAACCGATCTGTGGTCATTTGGCACAAGCCGTGGCTGCAGCTGGCAAGCGAGTGGGGGCCACGCTCCATCGCGGAGGTACGTACCTGTGCATGGAAGGTCCGCAGTTCTCAACGAAAGCGGAGTCGCGGCTGTACCGGCAGTGGGGGGTCGACGTGATCGGGATGACCAATATGCCGGAAGCGAAACTGGCGCGCGAAGCGGAACTCTGCTACGCCACGATGGCGTTGGTGACGGACTACGATTGCTGGCATGAGACGGAAGAGGCCGTGACGGTCGAGGCGATTCTCGAGACGCTGCATCACAACGTAGCATTGGCCAAGCGGATCGTGCGGGCCGTGATGCCGTCCCTGGCCGCCCCTCGTGCCTGTGCCTGTGGGCAGGCATTGGACAATGCGATCGTGACTGACCGGCACAGTGTGTCGGCTGCCGCGAAGAAGAAGCTTGGGCTGCTGACTCACCGTGTCTTTGCGCGGAAGAAAGGAGCGGACTGAGTTATGGGAAAACTGTTGGTGGTCGGATCCGTCGCGCTGGATACGGTCAAGACCCCCTTCGGCGAGGGTACGGAGATTCTGGGCGGGTCGGCGACCTATTTCTCCACGGCCGCCAGCTTTTTTACGTCGGTCGCGCTCATAGCGGTGGTTGGAGAGGACTTTCCGCAACAGCATATTGCGTTTCTCAAGAGTCGAGGGATCGATCTCACGGGTTTGGAACGGCGTCCCGGGGCCACCTTTCGTTGGAAGGGTGAATACACGCATCAGTTGAACGAAGCCCATACGCTGGATACCCAGCTCAATGTGTTCGAAACGTTTCGCCCCCAGATTCCGGAGGCCTATCGGGAACCGGACGTGTTGTTTCTGGGCAATATTCACCCTGAACTCCAACTCGATGTGCTGCAGAAGGTGACACGCCCCTCCCTTGTGGCTTGCGATACGATGAATTTCTGGATCAACGGCCAGCGCGATGCGCTCTGGAAAGTGTTGGAGAAGGTCGATGTGTTGATCATCAACGACGGCGAGGCGCGGGCGCTGGGGCAGGATTCGAATTTGGTCAAGGTGGCGAAGCTCGTGCTCTCGCGCGGGCCCAAACATCTCATCATCAAGCGCGGTGAGTACGGCGTGCTGATGTTCAACGAGAAACAGGTATTCGGCGCGCCGGCGTTCCCGCTGGAAGACGTGCGCGATCCGACGGGGGCCGGCGACACCTTTGCCGGCGGGTTTTTAGGGTATCTGGCGGCCACAGGAAATCGCTCTCCGGAGGCGATGAAGCAGGCGATCATCTTCGGGAGCGTCATGGCGTCGTTTACCGTAGAATCCTTTAGTCTTGACCGATTGCGCATCCTGGATTACAAAGAAGTGCAGGATCGCTTCCGAGAGTTCAAACGGTTGACGCAATTCGAGGATATTCGGTGAACCACATCGCGCGGACAAGAGCACAGCGGGTGTTTGTGCGTGCAGCAGGCCTGCGCTGGACCCTGGCATGCGTTGGAATGGCGGCCCTTCTTGGAGGCTGCGTGGCATGGAATGAGGAGGCGATCAAGAAATCCCAAGGCTATTATCAGGAAGGGCTGGCGAGTCTGCAACAGGACCGCCAGAAAGCCTTCGTGGCGTTTCAGAAATCCGTGCAACTGAACCCCAACAACAAGGAATCACGGTACGCGCTGGGGCATGTGTATGCGTTGCAGGGGAAACTGACGAAGGCCGAGGGGGAATTTCGCGCCGCGGTCAACATCGATGGGGATTATTCCGAGGCCCATACCTATCTGGGCCAAGTGCTGGCCAACCAAAGCCGATGGGATGAGGCCATCAGCTGCTATCGGCAGGCATTGAGCAATCCGCTCTATGCGACGCCGGATCTGGCGAGGTTCCACTTGGGTCGCGCGCTGGCGCACAAGGGCGACTTCAAAGGGTCGATGGAAGCGCTCGAAGATGCCATGACCGTCAGTCCTCCGAGCATCTCGCCCGCCATGACGAATCTGGAGTTGGGGCGGGTGTACTACAAGTTGGGCTATATGGACCGGGCGCGAGAGGCTTTGAACAAAGTGACGGCATTGGACAAGGGCGGGGAATATGCGGCGGCCGCCACGGAATTGCTGGCTCGCTTGAAGTAGTCGAGGCACTATGGAATCGGTCGGAGAATTTTTCAGGCAAGTCAGGGAAGCCAAGGGATTGACGGTCGACGAGGTTTCGTCCAAAACCCGTATCCGGTCGGATTTCGTCAAAGCGCTGGAAGACGGAAATTTTGCCAAGCTGCCTGACCAAGTGTTTGCCCGAGGGTTCGTGCGATCGTATGCACGCTCGCTTGGGCTGGACGAAGAAGATGCCATCCATCGGTTCGCCCAATCGTCGGGGTCCTTCTACGAGAAACAAGACGAACGGGAGCGGCTCAAAGCTCGTCAGGCCGAGGAGGATCGAAAGCGCGAGTCCAATCGAAAAACGGTGATGGTGGCGGTTGGGATCGCCGTGCTCACGCTGGTGTTTTTGTTGAGCCGGGAACAGCCGGCGGTGGTCAAGCAAAGCAGCAGCGAACCGGGCTCGGTCAAGCGCAGTGCCCAAGCGTCTAAGGAGACGCCGGTTCCCGTTCCACGCCAGGAGCCGGCCCCCGTCATCGATACGCCGAAACCAGCTGAGGTCGCGGCTGTGCCGGCCCCGGTGACGGAAACGCGCCGGCCTGAGCTTCCGACGCCACCACCCATTGCATCCAAGCCCGCACTCGCCCCCGAGCCGATCTCGATGGTTTCTCCTGGAGCGGATGGACCGTTGGGAGGGATTTCTCTCGAAGGGGGATCGCCAGGAGCGGATGGTCAGCTGGTGTTGGATTTGGAGGCGACTGAATTGAGTTGGGTCGTCGTCCAAATCGACAACGGCAGCCCGCAGGAATCGTTGTTACGGCCTGGAGAAAAAGCGCAGTGGAAAGGGCAAGATCAATTCATCCTGACCCTGGGCAATGCGGGCGGGGTCAAAGCGGAATTGAATGGGAAGCCGCACAAACCCTTCGGACCCAGCGGAAAAGTCGCGCGGGATATTGTGCTGAAGCGGTAAATCCTCTTGTCGTGTCTCGGTGCTTCTCCGCTCCATCTTCTTCAAACTCTACAGGTCCATCCAGGTACGGCGGGCTAGCCTCGTGGAAAATGGGGCGTGCAGGCGGGGATGAGGCGCAAAGGTGTCACGAAAGCGAGGGGCTTCAAGGCTCAAGGTGCCGAGGTGTTTCTAAGTGCTCAAATAATGAGGGACTCATCCTTTTTCAAATTGGCATGAGGCTTGAATTTCTGTTACGTCGAAGTAAACGAATCAACTGACAGAGTGAATGGCGATTTCTTGACAGGAATTCAGAGGCGTTGATATAGTCCATGCGTTTTATCGGATGCTTGCCGGTTTTGTCGAAACGCTGGCGCCTTAACCGAGTGCATGGGGAGTGGGTTCAACACAAAGGAGGACGTGTGATGGGGTATCTGTCCAAGTTTTTGGGAGTCAGTGCGGCGGTGCTGTTGTTGTCGGCTTCCGTGGTCGGCGCGGAGGAAAAGGATCCGTTGAAGACCCGCGTGCCTGCGGATCAGCTCGCGGATGCGAAAGCCAATAAAAATCCGACTGCCTCTACGCCGGAGAGCATCGCCAAGGGCAAGGCGCTCTACGAGGGGAAGGGTACGTGTTTCAATTGCCACGGGAAGAACGGCGACGGACAGGGCGAAGCGGGCAAGATCCTGAATCCGAGCCCTCGCGATTTCACCAACTGCAAGTTCCATAAGAAGCGGAAAGACGGTGAGCTCTTGTGGATCATCAAGAACGGCAGCGCGGGCACCGGCATGGTTTCGTTGATTCCGGCCGC
>DASUMN010000209.1:0-14872 GCA_036277675.1 Nitrospira sp.
TGCCACGGCTGGGCTATCAGGATAAAATCAATCGGCTGGGCTCCTTGGGCATCGAGATATTCCTGCAGTGGCGGGGGAAGACTCACGAAGAATCCAACGAAAACGCTTACAAAGATGAACAACACTTCCCCTACAATAAGGGCACGCAGAAGGAATGGAAACTTGCCCGGCACGTCCATTAACAACTTCTCCATCAGGCATTTCTGACGATCATTGAAGCTCTAGGAGAGAGGCAACTCAGTTAGGGTCTCTCAGTATGGCTAGCACTCCACAGCGTAACTGTGGAGCAGGTAGTTCGTCAAAAGAAAGAGCAGTTTGAGCGGAGGATGCGGCGCAAAGGTTTTATAGAACTGAACTGACGGCTGAATGCCCTAAGGTGAGCTGACTAGTCCGCTTCCGGCTCGGAGCTGCCGTGCTGATGCGAGACTTTGTCTTCCTCGAACAGCTCGGCCATTTCTTCGGCGATCATGTCGCGGTCATCCGGGACGGAGATGAGCGGAAGTTCTTTTCTCACCTTGGGCGTGGCTTCCGGGGTAGTGGGTTCGGTCTGTTTGGGTGTGTCAGTCATATGGCCACTATACACTAGCATCGCTGGGGCGTGCTGATTTATTCAAATGCCTCCAGTGACGATTTCTCCGGGAATTCGCGCTTACAGCCCTGGCAAGTTACGAAGTAATAGGCATCTCGCACGGACATGGTGGCTCGGAAATCGAGACTGACTCCCTGGTGGTTGCAGGCGGTGCAGGATACTTCCCGTAGTCGTAACGGTACATCGGGTTGCGTTCGCAGATAGAATTCCATGTCGGTATAAACCGGGAACGTATAAAAACACTTCTTGCAGAGGCCACGCCAGTCGCCGTCTGTTCCCATGAACCGTTCGTCGATGGCAAAGCTGGACTGTTTACAGATGGCACAGGGCACTGTGCCGAGGCGCCGTTCCACTTCCTGCTGGGTCAGTGTAACCATCGAGGATGACCTGTTGGCTTTTCCTGTGTGTAGCAGGGTTCAGTATAGCCGTCTCTGGAAACAGACTGCAACCGCAGGGATCTGACCAATGCTTGATCTTTTAAGCTGAGTGCCTATACTGACGATGCAATGAATCTTATTACGGATCGATTGTTTGTCGGGAACATCAACGATGCCATGCAGCCGCCTGTCCAAATCGGCGCGCTGTTGCTCGTGGCCGAAGAATACACGATCGAGGCGCCGCCATGGCTCGCCTACGGCAAGATTCCATTTAAGGATTTCGGTGAGGCGAATCCGAGGCGATTGGCCGATGCCGTCCGGTGGGTGGAACAGCATCTGGCGGACAATCGGGTCATGGTCTGTTGCCGTGCCGGAATGGGCCGATCCGTTTCGGTGGTCATGGCCTATCTGTGTTGCGTGGAGAACATGGCCTATGCCGATGTGCTGAAGCTGGTCATGACTCGTCGCCCTGGTGCCATGCCGCTCCCGAACCTCGAATCCACGATCGAACGCGTGCTCACTCTTCGCAAAGCCGCGTAGTCCGCTCTACGACTCACTCCCCCGCACATTGTCTTTTTCTACAAACCTGTGGCCTAATCGCGTATTGCTGGGGGACGTCCGATATGCCGGAATTGCCTGAGGCTGAAGTGGTGGCGTGCCAGCTACGAGCTGCTCTGGTCGGAGCGCGGGTCACCGACTGCTGGGTGGGCCGGAAGGATATCGTTCGTGAGGGGGTCTCATCGCTGTTCTGGTATTCGGGATCTGTCTTGCACCAGGTCGATCGGTATGGCAAGAGCGTGGCCCTTCGGTTCGTCAAACAACGGGATGTGCGGTATGCCGTGGCCGAATTGGGTATGACAGGGTTGCTCCTGTTCCCATCGGCACAGACTAAACATCCGCAGCACGTGCATGTTCGGATGACGTTCGCCGGTGGCCGGGAGCAGGAAGTGCGCTATTGGAATCCGCGCCGATTCGGCCGACTCTCGCTCCTCGATCAGACTGGGTTGGATCGATACCGTGCCCGCCGTTTTGGATGCGATCCATTGACGGTCTCGTTTGACGATTTTCTGCGGCTCATCACGGGTCGTAGAGGCCGGCTGAAGCCCTTGTTGATGCATCAGCAATCGCTGGCCGGCATCGGCAATATCTATGCGAATGAGATTCTGTATCGGGCCGGACTGCATCCCAATGTGCTGGCTAGCCGGCTCCCCTCCGCACGAGTCGAACGGCTCTATCATGTTATGCAAGAGGTGTTGCGCAGCGCCATTGCCTGCGGAGGATCGAGCGTGAAGGATTTCTTCGCACCTGATGGAACCGAGGGGCAGTTCAAACAACACCATCTCGTGTATGGGAAAGAAGATCAGCCCTGCCCCAACCATTGTGGGCGGATGATCCGCCGTCTCCAAAGCGAACGCAGCGCATTCTTTTGCCCCCGGTGCCAGGATCCTCGGAAATGGCGGTGAATTCTCTCACGAATGTGAAGAAAACCATTTCAAACCCATAAGTTACACTGGTTTGAGGTTGGATCGGGCTTTCAGGAGGTGTCGCTAGGCCTTTTGAGCCTCACCATAATAGTCCCTCTGGTGTCTTGAGTCACCAAGGCGATTTCGTTACAATCCTGCTCCCCTTGCATCAGCATTTACACTATTGAAGGAGTCAGTCATGGCCAAGGTGTTGGAAGGCCCCGGGATGGGGCTGATGAAGAAGTGGGGTATCCACGTTCCCAATTACGTCGTCGTGACGTCGGCGGATGAACTTGCCAAGCTCGGACAAGCCAATGATTGGATGAAAACATCGAAGCTCGTGGCGAAAGCCCACGAAGCGCTCGGCTCGCGGTTTAAGCTGGGGCTCGTGAAGGTCGGTCTCGATCTCAACGGCGCCGTCGCGGCCACGAAAGAGATGATCGGACGTCAAGTCGGCAGCATCACGGTGTCGCAAGTCATCGTCTCCGAAATGATTGCCCACAAGGAAGAATATTACTGAGCGGTGAAGTCCACCCGCGAAGGCACCGAAATTCTCGTCGCCAACTGCGGCGGGATCGAAGTCGAATCCAATTGGGACCGTGTGAAGCGCTTGTGTCTCGAAGTCGGACAGGCTCCATCCGCTGACGCGCTGGAACAGCTCGCCAAGGACGCGGGTTTTACGGGGCCGCTCACCAAGAAGATGGCCGACTTTGCCGGGAAGATGTTTACCTGTTTCGACAGCGAAGATGCGCAGTACCTCGAAGTGAATCCCGTCGTGACGCGTGAAAGCGATGGTGCATTCGTGGCGCTCGATGCGGTCACGTTGCTCGACGGCGACGCCAAGTTCCGCCACCCCGATTGGAACTTTGCCTTTGCCGCCGAGTTTGGCCGCGCCTACAGCAAAGAGGAATTGGAAGTGATGGCGGTGGACAGCAAAATCAAAGGCTCGGTCAAGTTTATCGAAATCCCCGGCGGCGATACGGCGATGCTCCCGGCTGGTGGCGGCGCAAGCGTGTATTACTCCGATGCGGTGGTCGCGCGCGGCGGCAAGTTGGCGAATTATGCCGAGTACTCCGGTGATCCGCCCGATTGGGCCGTGGAAGTGCTGACGGAGAAAATCTGCTCCTTGCCCGGCATCAAGAACATCATCGTTGGCGGCGCCATTGCGAATTTCACCGACGTCAAAAAGACGTTTGGCGGCATCATCAACGGCTTCCGCAAGGCAAAGAGCGATGGGAAGTTGAAGGACGTCAAGATTTGGGTGCGTCGCGGCGGGCCGCGTGAGAAAGAAGGCCTCGACGCCATGCGCGCGCTGAAAGACGAAGGTTTCGACATCAACGTCTTCGATCGCTACACCCCGCTGACGGACATCGTCGATAAAGCGCTGCAGAAGTAAAGAGCAATCGGCTATCAGCGATCGGCCGTCGGCTGAATGCTGGCTGCTGAAGGCTTCACTGTTGGAGGAGTTCAATGAGTATTCTGGCTAACAAAGACACCCGGGTGGTGATTCAGGGCGGCCAAGCGGGTGTCAACGCGGCCCGCCGGATGGCGGAGTTCTGCTACCTGATCAAGCGCCCGCTCAGCGTCGAAGCGTTTGTGTATCCGCCGGACGCCGGCAAGACCAACGAGATCCCCTACGGCAGCGGGTTGCTGGCGATCCCGATCTATAAGACCATTGCCGAAGCGACGAAGAATCATCCAACGATCAATACCAGCCTCGTCTACATCGGGGCGGACCGCGCGATGAAGGGTGGGATGGAAGCGCTGGATGATTCTCATATCAAGGTCGTGTCGATGATCACCGAGGGCGTGCCTGAAAAGGATGCGAAGCTGCTCGGCGCCCACGCGCGCAAACTGGGCAAGGTGTTCAACGGGCCCTCTTCGATCGGGATCATCTCCGCCGGGTCCTGCCGCTTGGGCGTGATCGGTGGGGCATTCGACAATTTGGTGCTCTCCAAGCTCTATCGCGAAGGGTCGTTTGGCGTCATCACCAAGTCGGGTGGGCTTTCCAACGAGATCATCTGGATCTGTTCGCAGTTCGCGGACGGCATCACGACTGCGATCGGGATCGGTGGCGATGCCTATCCCGGCACCGACTACGTCAGTTATCTCGAAATGTTCGAGAACGATCCGCAGACCAAGGCGGTCGTCATGGTCGGCGAAATGGGTGGCGATCTCGAAGAGCGGGCCGCCGAGTGGTACGGCGCCAAGAAGCGCCGGATCAAGCTGATCGGCGTTGTCTCCGGATTTTGCCAAGAGAGCTTGCCGAAGGGCATGAAATTCGGCCACGCCGGCGCGAAGGAAGGTATGAAGGGCGAAGGATCGGCCCGATCCAAATCGGATGCACTCAAGAAAGCCGGCGCCATCGTCCCTCCGACATTCGGGGCGCTCGGTCCGGCGATCAAGGAAACCTATCAGGAGCTGCTCAAGTCCGGGCAGGTCAAGGAGATCGTCGAGCCTGTGAGCCTGCCGAAGCTGCCCAAGACCGTTGAGGAGGCGATGAAGGCGGACGAGGTCATCGTGGCTCCGTTGATTCGCACCACCATCAGCGACGACCGAGGCGACGAGCCCTGCTATGACGGCTATCCGGCCTCCGAACTCATCAACAAGGGCTATGAAATTCCGCACGTCATCGGTCTGCTGTGGGACAAGCGGCTCATCTCCAAGCAGGAAGCCGAAATCATCAAGCGCATCATGATGCTCTCTGCCGATCATGGCCCCTGCGTGAGCGGCGCCTACGCGACGATTCTGGCGGCTTGCGCCGGCATCGGTCTGTCGCAGGCGGTGGCGGCCGGTCTCATCATGATCGGCCCTCGATTCGGCGGTGCCGTGACAGACGCCGGTCGCTGGTTCAAGTACGCGGTCGACAACAAGATGAACGTGGACGAGTTCCTGGCCTACATGAAGAAGAATGTCGGGCCAGTACCAGGTATCGGTCATCGTGTGAAGAGTCTGCGCAATCCCGATAAGCGTGTGAAAGAGCTTGTGGGGTATGTGAAGAGCTTGAACATCAAGACGCCGTGTCTCGATTTTGCGTTGCAAGTCGAGCAAGTCACGGCAGCGAAGAAGGACAACTTGATTCTGAACGTGGACGGCACGATGGCAGCCGTGCTGGTCGACCTAGGTTTCCCGGTCGATAGTTTGAACGGCTTCTTTATCTTGTCGCGCACGATCGGATTGATCGGCCACTGGGTCGATCAAAAGCGCCAGGACAGCCGCTTGATCCGGCTGTTCGATTACCTGGTGAATTACGCGGCGCCCAAGCGGCGTGAGGTTCCGCCGTTAAAATAGTCGCGGGAAGTGCCGCCGTTGAAATAAGTCTGTACAGTGCCACCGGTGGAATAACTGCGGGAGGTCCTGCCGCCCGACGAGTGGTGGGAAGTGCCGCCCTAACCAGAGACTGGTGGCTGATGCGTGGCTTGGGAGAGCGCCTTCCTAGCTCCTGGCATCAGGTCCCGGGCTCGTTTGTAAGGAGAGAGTGATGTCACTCGATCTCGCGAAGACACTCTATGCAAAGATGCCGGACGTGTGTGCCAAGGCCAGGAAGAAATTTGGCCGACCGTTGACGCTGGCCGAGAAGATTCTCGTGTCGCATGCCGACAACTTTGATGCCCAGAATTGGGAACGTGGGAAGGCCATGCTGGCGCTGCGTCCTGATCGTGTGGCGATGCAGGATGCCACGGCTCAGATGGCCGTGCTGCAATTCATGCAAGCCAACAAGCAGAAGGCGGCGGTACCGAGCACCATCCACTGCGACCATCTGATTCGCGCTGAAATGGGGTCGGAGAAAGACCTCCTGCGCGCCATGGATGAAAACAAGGAAGTCTATAACTTCCTGGCGTCTGCGGCCAAGAAGTATGGCATCGGATTTTGGAAGCCAGGCGCCGGGATCATCCACCAGGTCGTCTTGGAGAACTACGCGTTTCCTGGCTGTTTGATCATCGGTACTGACTCGCACACGCCGAACGGCGGCGGGTTAGGCGGATTGGCGATCGGCGTCGGCGGAGCGGATGCCGGTGAAGTGATGGCTGGTCTGCCGTGGGAAGTGCTCCATCCCAAATTGATCGGGATCAAGTTGACCGGCAAGTTGAGTGGATGGGCATCCCCGAAGGACGTGATCCTCTACCTCTGTGGCCTGCTGACGGTCAAGGGCGGAACCAATAAGATCGTTGAATACTTCGGTCCTGGCGCCGAGACGATCAGCGCGACCGGCAAGGGCACGATCTGTAATATGGGTGCCGAGCTCGGCGCCACGACGTCGGTGTTCCCCTTCGACCATAAGATGGTCGACTATATGAATATTACGGATCGTGCTGATTTGGCCAATCTGGCATCGGCGAACAAGGCGTTGCTGACGGCTGATCCCGAAGTGGTGCAGTCGCCGGAAAAGTACTACGATCAGATCGTTGAAATCGATTTGTCGAAGTTGGAGCCGCATGTGGTTGGCCCGCATACGCCGGATCTTGCACGGCCGATTTCCAAGTTGAGAGCGGAAGCCCAGGAGAAGGGCTATCCGGTCGAGCTGAAGGCGGCCTTGATCGGCAGCTGCACCAATTCTTCGTACGAAGACATCAGCCGCTCGGCCCATGTGGCGCAGCAGGCATTGAAGGCGGGTTTGAAGGCGAAGGCGTCATTCCTCGTCTCGCCGGGCTCCGAGCGGATCTATCACACGATGAAGCGCGATGGGTTCTTGGAGACATTTGAGAAACTTGGCGGCACCGTATTATCGAATTCTTGCGGCCCCTGCATCGGTCAATGGAAGCGTGCGGACGGTGTGAAGGGGAAAGCCGATTCGATCGTCAGCTCCTTCAATCGGAATTTCCCCGGCCGAAATGACGGCATCAACGAAACGCTCTCATTCTTGGCCAGCCCGGAAGTCGTGACGGCGTATGCGATCACCGGCGATCTCGGCTTCGATCCGGTGAATCAAACGATGAAGGGGGCGGACGGCAAAGAATTCAAGCTCCAAGCACCGGTCGGTGAAGAGTTGCCGGCCAAGGGATTTGCAAAGGGCGAAGAAGGCTATGTGGCACCGGCGGAAGACGGTTCGAATCTCACGGTGGACATTCCGCCGACCAGCGAGCGGTTACAAGTCTTGCAGCCGTTTCCGAAGTGGGACGGGAAAGATTTCGACAAGCTCCCGCTCTTGATCAAGACCAAGGGCAAGACCACAACCGACCATATTTCGCCCGCCGGTCCCTGGCTCAAGTTTCGCGGGCATTTGGACAAGATCAGCGACAACATGTTCCTGGGCGCAAACAACGCCTTTTCCTCGGAACCGGGCAAGGGCACGAACGTCCTGACCAACGAGTCGAACCTGACGATTGCTCAAATCGCCCGTGATTACAAGGCCAAGGGGATCGGTTCCATCGTGGTCGGGGACGAGAACTACGGCGAGGGAAGCAGCCGCGAGCATGCGGCGATGTCGCCCCGCTTTTTGAACGTGCGCGCGGTCGTCACGAAGAGCTTCGCGCGCATCCACGAAACGAATTTAAAGAAACAAGGGATCTTGGCGTTGACCTTCGCGGACCCGAAGGATTACGAGAAGATCGAGCAGCAAGACCGCATCAGCGTGACGGGGCTACAGAGTCTGGCGCCTGGCAAGCCGGTTGTGGTGACTATACACAAGACGGATGGACACACGCTCACCATCCAGGCGAACCACAGCATGACGGAGCAGCAAATTGCGTGGTTCAAGGCTGGTTCGGCGCTGAACGCGCTGAACTGAATGAGTTACTCAACAGAGGGGAAAGTCATGGCGAAAGCGGACAAGATTATTTATACCAAGACCGACGAGGCGCCGATGCTGGCGACCTACTCGTTCTTGCCGATCATCAACGCCTTCACAAAAGCGGCCGGCGTGACGGTCGAATTGCGGGACATCTCGTTGGCGGGCCGTGTGCTCGCCGTGTTTCCGGAATACCTGACCCCGGCGCAGAAGCAACACGATGCCTTGGCTGAGTTGGGCGAGCTGGCCAAGACACCGGAAGCGAACATCATCAAGCTGCCGAACATCAGTGCCTCGTTGCCGCAGCTTCAAGAGACTATCAAGGAGTTGCAGAACCAGGGCTACAAGCTGCCGGACTATCCCGAGAACCCGAAAGACGACAAGGAAAAGGATATCAAGTCACGGTACGACAAAGTCAAAGGAAGTGCCGTGAATCCGGTGTTACGCGAGGGGAATTCGGATCGCCGTGCGCCGCTCTCGGTGAAGGCCTACGCACGTAAGCATCCGCATAAGATGTCCCCTTGGAGCCCGGATTCCAAAACACATGTTTCTCATATGAAGGGCGGCGATTTTCGCTCGAATGAAAAGTCCATGACGATCCCGGCCGCGACCACGGCAAGGATTGAGTTTGTGGGGCAGGATGGCAAGGTCACGGTGCTCAAGGACAAGATTGCGCTGCAGGCAGGCGAGGTGCTCGATGCGACGTTCATGAGCGTGAAGGCGCTGCGCAAGTTCTTGGAGGAGCAGATCGAGGATGCCAAGGCCAAGGGCATCTTGTGGTCCCTCCACATGAAGGCCACCATGATGAAGGTCTCCGATCCGAAGATCTTCGGCCATGCCGTGACGGTCTACTTCAAGGACGTGTTCGAAAAGCACGGCGAAACCTTCAAGAAGCTGGGCGTCGATCCGGACAACGGACTCGGCGATGTCTATGCGAAGATCAAGGCGCTCCCGGACGATCAGCGTAAGGCGATCGAGGCCGACATCCAAGCCGTGTATCAGAAGCGCCCGCCGATGGCGATGGTGAATTCCGACAAGGGCATCACCAATCTGCACGTACCCAGTGACGTGATCATCGATGCGTCCATGCCGCCGGTCATTCGTGACAGCGGCAAGATGTGGGGGCCAGACGGAAAGCTGGCCGATGTGAAGTGCGTCATTCCCGACGCCAGCTATGCCCCTGTCTATCATGAAGTTGTCGAATTCTGTAAACAGAAGGGCCAATTCGACCCCCGCACGATGGGGACGATTCCGAACGTCGGTCTGATGGCACAGGCGGCGGAAGAATACGGTTCGCACGACAAGACCTTCAAGGCGCCGGGCAACGGCACCATCCGCATCGTCGATGCGAATGGAACGGTGTTGCATCAACATCAAGTGGAAGAAGGCGATATCTGGCGCGCCTGCCAGGTGAAGGACGCCCCGATTCAAGACTGGGTGAAGCTCGCTGTGAACCGCGCGAGAGCGACCGGGGCGCCGGCCGTGTTCTGGTTGAATAAGGATCGCGCGCACGATGCTGAACTGATTAAGAAGGTGAATGCCTATTTGCCGAAGCACGACACGACCGGACTTGAGATCAAGATCATGGCTCCGGCGGAGGCCTGCCGCTTCTCGATCGAGCGGATGAAGGAGGGCAAGGACACGATTTCCGTCACCGGCAACGTGCTCCGTGACTATCTCACGGATTTGTTCCCGATTCTCGAAATCGGCACCAGCGCCAAGATGCTCTCGATCGTGCCGTTGCTGAACGGCGGCGGCCTTTTCGAGACTGGAGCGGGCGGTTCGGCGCCGAAACATGTGCAACAGTTCGAGGAAGAAGGTTATCTGCGGTGGGATTCGCTCGGTGAATTCCTCGCACTGGCCGCGTCGCTGGAGCACCTGGCAAAGGTAGGGAACAACCAAGTGGCGAAGATTCTGGCGGATACGCTGGATCAGGCCAACGGAAAGTTCCTGGAGAGCAACAAGTCTCCAGCCAGGAAGGTCGGCGAGATCGATAACCGCGGCAGCCACTTCTATCTGGCTCTCTATTGGGCGCAGGCCCTGGCTGCACAGACGGCGGACAAAAAGATCGCGGAGAAATTTGCGAAGATCGCCAAGGATCTGAGCGATAATGAGAAGAAGATTGATGGCGAATTGCTCGCCGCGCAGGGTAAGCCGCAGAACGTCGGCGGGTACTATCACCCGGACGATGCCAAGGCGTACAAGGCCATGCGGCCGAGCGCGACGTTGAACGCGATCATCGATTCGTTCGCATAGCAGGACTGAGTAACGAGGACTGGGGACTGAGGTTTTGTGGAGGATTGAGCGATACGTCCGCTCAGTCCTCAGCCCTCAGTCCTGAGCGACCAAGCTATGACGGCTGGAAGCTGAAGGCTATGGCAACCGACGACAGCGAGAATGTGATTGACCAACCCGAGGTGCTCACGCCTCGGATGGTGACGATCGAGATTGCCGGCAAGAAGTACGAGGTGCCGGAAGGGATCACCGTCATCAAGGCCATGTGGTATGCCGGCCAGGAAGTCGTGCGCGGCGTCGGCTGTCTCGGTGGGTTCTGCGGCGCCTGTGCGACCTACTATCGGACTAAGGACGATCCCAAGGTGAGAACCTGTCTGGCCTGCCAGACGGCAGTCCAGGACGGCATGTCCTTTACGATGATGCCACCGTTCCCGGCGCGGAAGGCACTGTACGATATTCAGAAGCTGCAAGATCCCAAGCAAGACCTCTTCAATCTGTATCCGGAAGCGCCCCTTTGCCGGAATTGCAACGCCTGCACCGAAGCCTGTCCGCAGAAGATCGATGTGCGCGAAGGGGTGTGGAAGGCGGTCTTCGGCGATTTCCAGAGCGTCTCGGAGATGTTCATGGATTGCGTCATGTGCGGCATGTGCACGCCGGTTTGTATTGCCGACATTGCCCCCAATTTGGTGGCGCTCTACGTGAGCCGCGCGCAAGGGGCGCATTTCACGGAGAAGCCCGCCGGGTTGGACAGGCGCATCAAGGAGATCCAGGACGGTCGGTTTAACGATGAGTGGAAAAAGATTCTGGGGATGAATGAACAAGAACTGGCGGAACATTGTGCGACGGTGAAATAAAATAGATGGACATCCACGCGCTCCAACAGATCGTTCATCAGACCAGGGATGCTCGCCGGAAGCAGACGATCGCCAAATTTTCCCCAGCCGACCGCGATCAACTGATTCACAAGTATCATCCGGACCATCGTGCCAGTGCCTATCGGCCGATCCGATTCGGTCCAAACGAAGGCGATAAGACCGTTGTCGAATTGGCGACCCTGCTTGAGGGCGACAGCTCCCTCGACGGTTCCGCTGACCTGACGCCCCACCATACGACGGATGTGCTGGTGATCGGCGGCGGCGGCGCCGGCTGTGCGGCCGCTCTGCATGCGCACGGATCCGGGGCCAAGGTCATCTTGGCGACCAAGCTGCGCCTCGGCGACTCCAACAGCGTGATGGCGCAGGGTGGGATGCAGATCTCCGTGGCGCCGGAAGACTCGCCGGTCACTCATTTCATCGATACGCTCAAAGGCGGCCACATGCAGAACGACCATGACCTGCTCAAGGTGATGGTCGAGGAAGGTCCCTCGATTGCGAAGTGGCTGATCGAACTCGGGGTGTTGTTCGATCGGCAGGCCGACGGCAACTTGCACGTCAAAAAGGGCGGTGGCAGCTCCAAACCACGCCTCCTGACCTGTTCCGACTACACCGGCCTGGAAATCATGCGGGTGCTCAAGGACGAGGTCATCAACCAGAAGATCCAGCTGCTGGAGTTCTGCGCGGCGGTCGAATTGCTCAGCGACGAGGACGGACGGTGTACCGGGGCCGTACTCAAGGATCTGGACAATCATCAGCACGTCGTCGTCGCGGCCAAGTCGGTCATTCTGGCGACTGGCGGGATCGGCCGGCTGCATATTCAGGGATTTCCCACGAGCAACCACTACGGGGCAACAGGGGACGGGTTGTGCCTTTCGTACCGGATGGGTGCGAAGCTTGACCACATCGACACGTTTCAATATCACCCGTCGGGCGCGGTGTATCCGGAACAATTGATCGGTGCCTTGGTGACGGAAGGCATCCGATCCGAAGGGGGGCAGTTGGTCAACGCCAAGGGCGAACGGTTCGTCAACGAACTCGATACGCGCGATGTGGTGTCGTCTTCGATTATTCGCGAGTGCAAAGAAGGCCGGGGTATCCGCACGATGTCGGGCCGCGTTGGGGTCTGGCTGGACACGCCGCTGTTGGATGCCGAACATGGGCCTGGCACGGTCGAGAAGCATTTCCCCGCCATGATGCTCCAGTTCGAACGATTCGGCATCGACATCAGCAAAGATCCGGTGCTCATCTATCCGACGCTGCACTATCAAAACGGCGGGGTGAAGATCGACACGAATTCAGAAACCAACGTGAAGAATCTGTTTGTGGCCGGCGAAGCGTCCGGCGGGTTGCATGGGCGGAATCGTCTGATGGGCAACTCGCTGCTCGATTTGATGGTGTTCGGCAAGCGGTCCGGCCTGACCGCCGCGTCCAGGACCGGGTCGGTCAAACAGGGCAAATTGACGTTGAAGCACCTGGAGCGGTTCCGGGCGGAAGCCAAGCAACACGGGAATGTCAGCGGTGTCATCTCGCCCATGATCCTGCCGGCGTACACGAGAAAAGTGGGGTAAGGACGGCGGCGGGGCATTTCTCGTGCTCGCGCAACGTGGCACACACGGCTGATCGAATTTTCAAATTAAGGGCGGTGCTCGTAATGGGTGAAAAGCACGTCCCGGCGTGACTTAGGGCGGGTGGGTGAAAAAAGTTCGCGCAATGAGAAACGCCCCCGCCACCGTCCTCAAGAATGAAGAGGTAGAGAATGAATGTGCATGAATTCCAAGCCAAGTCGTTGTTTGCACAGTTCGGTGTGCCGGTGCCGCGTGGGAAGGAGATTACATCCCCGGAAGCGGCGACCGCGTGGGCGAATGAGTTGAACACGCCCGTGTTCGTCGTCAAGGCGCAGATTCACGCGGGCGGCCGTGGGAAGGCCGGTGGCGTGAAGATCACCAAGGACAAGAACGCCGTGGCGGGATTCGCCAAGGAATTGTTGGGCAAAACATTGGTCACGCACCAGACCGGTCCCAAAGGGCGGACGGTCCATCGCCTTCTGATGGAAGAGGGCGCCAATATCGCCAAGGAGCTCTATCTCTCGATCCTCGTCGATCGCGACACGGGCTGGCCGACCTTCATCGCCAGCACTGAAGGCGGGATGGAAATTGAGGAAGTGGCCGCCCACACACCGGAAAAGATCATCAAGGAAGCCATCGATCCGGCTGTCGGCTTTCAGGGGCACAATGGCCGCAACGTGGCATTTGCCTTGGGTCTCCAGAATATCGAGCCGGCGGTCATCAACCCGTTCGTGAAGATGCTGGAGAATCTCTATCGTCTCTTTATGGAAAAACACGCGGCGCTGGTCGAGATCAATCCGCTGATCATTACGAAGGAAAAGACGCTCATCGCGTTGGACGGCAAAGTGTCGTTCGACGACAACGGCCTCTTCAAACACGAAGATGTGCAGAAGATGCGGGACTTGAATGAAGAGGAGCCGCTGGAAATCGAAGCCACGGCAAACAATTTGAACTATGTGAAGTTGGACGGCAACATTGGGTGCATGGTGAACGGCGCGGGCCTCGCCATGGCCACCATGGACGTGATCAAGCTGGCCGGCAGTGAGCCTGCGAATTTCTTGGACGTCGGCGGCGGCGCCACAAAAGAGACGGTGGCGGCAGGATTTCGGATTCTGCTGAAAGACCCGAACGTGAAAGGCATCTTCATCAATATCTTCGGCGGGATCGTCCGGTGTGAGCGCATTGCCCATGGCGTGATCGAGGCGGCGAAGGAAGTGAAGATCAACGTACCTCTCGTTGTCCGGCTGCAGGGGACCAATGCCGAAGAAGGTCGCAAGCTGTTGGCGGAATCGGGGTTAAAGTTGGAAGTGGCGAACGATTTGTGGGAAGCGGCGCAGAAGATTGTGAAATTGACCGGCAAAGCAGCGTAGTCAGGAAGGTGCGCCGGGCCGGGCTCAGTGCTCGCCCACCGCGCGCGCAGAAGACGAGATAAATTGGCAGTTTATGGTCGGCGCTCGGTGGATGCGCGCAGTGTGAGCTCCGGCCCAGCATACCTTCCAGTAAAGGAAGGGTAGGAAAAGAGGACATCGTGAGCATTCTGGTCAATAAGAATACGCGGGTGGTGGTGCAGGGAATCACGGGCAAGGAAGGTTCGTTCCATGCGACGCAGTGCAAGGCTTACGGAACGAAGGTCGTGGCCGGGGTCACGCCGGGGAAGGCCGGTCAGGAGGTCGAAGGCATTCCCGTGTTCAACACGGTGGCTGATGCCGCGAAGAAGACTGAGGCTGATACCTCGCTTATCTTTGTGCCCCCGCCGTTCTGCGCCGACGCGATTCTGGAAGCCGCCGATGCCGGGATCAAGCTCGTCATCTGCATCACCGAAGGCATTCCGGTCAACGACATGGTAAAGGTGAAGCGTGCGCTACGCGGCCGCGATGTCAGGCTGATCGGTCCAAACTGCCCAGGCGTCATCACGGTCGACGAAGCCAAAATCGGCATCATGCCCGGTTTTATCCATAAGAAAGGCGTCGTCGGCGTGGTGTCTCGCAGTGGGACCCTCACCTACGAAGCGGTTCACCAACTCTCGACACTTGGATTGGG
>DASUMN010000210.1:0-5190 GCA_036277675.1 Nitrospira sp.
TACGAATCGCTCTATGCCAAGGACAACGCGAATTACACGCGTTCCTGGATTGCCGACAACACGCCGTACATGATGCTCGGAGTGAACGCCGCTTATCCGGTGAACGACCGCTTGACGGTGACGGCGTTCGTCATCAATCGCTACTATCATCTTGCCTACACGGTTGCACAGCCCTCCTATGGTGGAAAATGGTCTTATGCGCTGACCCCCCGATTGACCGCGATGCAGACTCTCTATTGGGGGCCAGACCAAACAGATGCTTCGCTAGAGTTTTGGCGTCTCTACGGCAATCACATCCTGGAGTGGAAAGGCGATGAGGTGACGATCGTGGCCTCGTACGATATCGGCACAGAGAACATCGCCAATCGGCCGGGCAGCCCGCGAACCTTTGTCATGGGCGGTAACTTCGTCGTGAAATGGCACGTAGCCGGTCCCTGGTCTGTCGCGGTGCGCCCTGAATTCTATTGGGACCGGAACGGCCGGTGGACCGGGGCTGAACAGTTCGTGAAGGCTGTCACGTCCACGGTTGAGTACATGTTGCCTTATCAGTGGACGAGGGCCGTGGTGCGATTGGAACATCGCTATGACGAATCGACCGGCGTTGGGGGTGGGTTCTTCAAGAACGGAGAAGGCAGCTTCGGTGTCTCCAAGCTTGCCGCGGGACAACATCTGCTTCTGGTCGGTTTGCTGCTGACCTTCGATTCACCGTGATCGGTCGCGTGTCCGCCGATTCTTTATTTGGTGTCATTCAACAATGGGGAGAATCTTGTCGGCAACAGCCTGAACAATCCCTTCTTGCTCCGTGACAACCTTCAAGCCGCGGAAGCTGAGATAGTAGCCCCCGTGACTGGGCGCTTGGATGGTCGCGCTGACCTCCACGTGGTCTCCGTCTTCGACCTCTGGGTCTCGTATCGTCGGCTTTCCGCATAGTCCCAGCACGGCAACCGGGATGGTCGCAGCCTCCTCCTCTAAGCGGAACAGGTAGGCGCCGTAACACACGGTTTCATTTGGGAGCTTGTAGGGGTCGAGCGGAGTCACATCGCGAACGGTGCCGTGCAAGGTCACTCGGCGTAAATGGTAGACCTTTGGATCTTCGAGGATCTGTTGGATACTGATCGGCTGTTCAGCCCACAGCAAACAGGGCAGCACTGTCCCAAGGACAATCACTAGAGGAAGCCAAACTGAATATCGGAGCGTGCGCAGCATGAAGCAGGTCTATGGGGTTCGAACGGTGCGGCCATTTTAGCATGTTCGCGCGAACATCGTCGTTGCGGTGTTTTCTTCACCCCTCTGCCGGCTATAATTCCCGTTTAACCAGGAGGACATCAGGGATGGTCGATCGACAGCACGTACACACATTCATCAATGAGGCGCGTCCGCAGTTCGAGAACATATTGGCGCAGATGGTTGAAGTGCCGTCGATCAGCATGGATCCCTCTCGTGCGAGCGATATGCGGCGCATGGCCGATCTTGCCGTCCAGTGTCTGACCGAACTGGGTGCCGAGGCCCGGATTGTGGAGACTGACGGCTACCCCATCATTTCCGGTGGATGGATGGTAGGCGCACGGTATCCAACCGTCACGGTCTACAATCATATGGATGTGCAGCCGGCTCAGGAGCCGGAATGGAAGCAGGAGCCGTTTGCCTTCAGGAACGACAACGGAATCTACCATGGCCGAGGCGCCACTGACGACAAAGGGCCGGCGCTGGCGGCGTTATTCGGTGCACGGTTTGCCGTTGAGCAGGGATTGCCGATCAACATTCGGTTCTTGTGGGAGTTGGAAGAGGAGATTGGAAGCCCGCACTTTGCCGATGGTCTCAAAGACCGGAAGGCGATCCCTCAGCCGGACTCCGTCGTGGTGTCAGATACCATCTGGATCGCAAAGGGCCGCCCGGCTGTTCCCTATGGATTGCGAGGCTTGCTCGGTGCGCGGTTGTCGCTCCGAACAGGAACGAAGGACGCCCACTCCGGGCTTACCGGCGGGGCGGCGCGTAATCCGCTCGCCGAGTTGATGGAGATTGCACATGCATGTCTGGACGCCAAGACCGGCAGGGTTAAGATTCCGGGTTTTTACGATGAGGTCGTTGAGCCGACCAAAGCGGAGATCAAAAGTTTCCTCAAGTCAGGGTTTCAGGTCAACCGCTTTAAGAAGGCCTATGGGTTTCAATCCATTCGCACGAGCGATCCGATTGACGTAATGCGACGCATTTGGGCCGCACCGACGTTGGAAATTCATGGTCTGACGGGCGGCTACCATGGTCCCGGGGTCAAGACGGTGGTCCCCAGCCAGGGTGAGTTGAAGATCAGCATGCGGCTTGTGCCGAGCCAAACTCCCGACGCGATATTCATCAAACTGAAGAGATATGTCGGCACGTTGAATCCGAACGTGAACGTCGAGCGGGAGGGAGTCCTGCAACCTTTCCAAGGATTATTTGAAGGGCCGTATGTTGAAGCGGTGAAGCGGGCTGTGAAGGAGGGATTTGGCAAGGAACCGGCTTTTGTTCGAGAGGGTGGCTCTATTGGAGCGGTTGTCACCATGCAACGGGCATGGAAGGTGCCGATTCTCTTTATGGGGTTAAGCTTGCCGGAACATGGCTACCATGCGCCGAACGAATATTTCGATTGGGGGCAGGCATCCGGGGGGATGAAGGCCTTTGCACATTATTTTTCAGAACTGGCGAAAATGGAGAGATAGGGGATCAGAACTTTCAAATCGGTGTCAAAAATTGTTCAACTGGAGTCTTTTGCAGACAGATACCGTCACGGGGCGGAGATCAAACCAGGAATATCACGTGCAAGTTGTTGAAAATAATGGCCATGCCAATTTCATGACGAATTGGTGAGGGCACGAATGTTGCTGCTCTTAATTGCAGGGGAAATGTAATTTTAATGTGCCATGAACAAAAGAGACGTTGCCGATTGGGTCAGTGATCGGCTATCGTTTCCCCTCAATGGAAAGTGAGTCACACGATATTCTGGTTGTGATGGTGACAGCTCCGAATCAAGAGGAAGCGGCGAGAATTGCAGATCATGCTGTACGGTCGCGTCATGCGGCTTGCGCGACGACGATTCCGACGGCACGGTCAATCTATTGGTGGGATGGTGAGGTGGTGAGTGAGCAAGAAACCGTGCTGTTTCTGAAGACAACGGCCGATCGGTTTCCACTCCTGCAAGACACCATACGAAAGGTTCATTCATACAAAGTACCGGAAATTATTGCGTTACCAGTGAGTATTGGGTTGCCACAGTATCTTGAGTGGGTGCGGAGAGAGGCCTCCTAGGGAGTGTGGTGTGAATGGGCGTGAGGGTGTGCTCTGAGCGGTCTCGGCTCGGACTACTGTTAAAGCAGGGTTGACCATAGTGGGGTGGATGGGTAGACTTAGCCTAACTCGGGATTCCTAGGGAGCGGATGCTTATGGGGCAGACGAACAGTCAAGAAGGCAGTGACGCGTACACGGTTGTGGTATTCCGTGGATCCACCGCGAAGCCTCTCCGCTTCAGCTTTCCCAGGAAGCTCGTCCGACGGCTCGTCATTGGAGTGTGCATCTTCCTGTTGGCTGATTTTCTTGTCATTTCTCATTACGTCGTCAGGACAGGGGAAGTCTGGGAGTTAAACTCCTTCCGTGCCGAGGCCATGAGCGCCCGGGAGCAGACCGCCGCGTTTTCCACCGCTGTTGATGATCTCAAGAAACGAATTGTCGCGATGAAAGAAGTCAATCAGCGGCTTCGGGTCATGCTGGGGATCGAAGTACCCAAGCCCGGAGACATGGTCAACGGTCGAGGTGGTGAGGATGTTCCGCTCCCAGAGGGAGATGGAATGTCTGGGAAGACTGGAATCATGCCGAATGGGGCGACTCCAGGTGGCTCAGGGCAAAGCGGTGATGGCGCGCAAGGGCAACAAACATCCTCTACTGACGAACCGATGCAGGAGAATCTTCAGGCAGCGACGTCAGTTAAGGAAGGTCTTGAGTGGCTTTCGAGGGAAGCGACGGAACAAGAGCGAATTCTGAATGAGTTGGAACAGGCGGCTGAGCAACGTTCGTCTCGGTGGGCGTCAACTCCGTCGATTTGGCCTGTGAAAGGCTGGATCACATCAGGATTCGGTCCCCGGGTTTCTCCCTTCACCGAGAAACCGTCGTGGCATGATGGGTTGGACATCGGTGCCGCTCCCAATGCCCCGATTCAGGCTCCTGCTCAAGGGAGGGTGACGTCCACGGGCTTTGACCCCAAGCTTGGCAATCTTGTCAAGCTGGATCACGGCTTCGGAATCGAAACACTCTACGGCCATCTGGCCAAATCGCTCGTCAAGGAAGGACAGAGGGTCAATCGTGGCGACGTGATTGCGCTTGTGGGCAGTTCAGGTCTTTCCACCGGTCCTCACCTGCACTACATGGTCAAGGTGCATGGGCAGGCACTCGATCCTACGAGGTACATTCTCGAATAGTGCGTAAGCAGCTTCCATCAGCGCTCCGATTATTCTAGTCCCCATTCGTCTTCCCCACGTCTTCCGATCTCTGCCAACCGATACAACTCGATCGTTCAGCTCATGGGCTTCCGCCTTATCCAAATACTCTGGAAGCACTGTGCTATACTGCGGCGCGTGTGTCCCGGTCCACCCCGTGTAGAGGACATGTGACTGACCTCGAAATCGCGCATTCGGTCAACCCTCGCCCGATCATTGATATCGGCCGGCAGCTCGGCATCCAGCCAGAAGATCTCATTCAGTATGGTCCGTATAAGGCCAAGGTGTCGTTAGGGCTTCTGGATCGTCTTAAGGATGGGCCTAAGGGGCGCTACGTCTTGGTGACGGCCATCAACCCAACTCCCCTGGGAGAAGGCAAGACCACGACATCGATCGGACTTGCCATGGGACTCACACGGTTGGGCCATCGAGCCGCTGTGACGTTGAGGCAACCCTCGCTCGGCCCGGTATTCGGCATCAAAGGGGGAGGGACCGGCGGCGGGCGGGCGCAAGTGCTCCCGATGGAAGACATCAATCTCCATCTGACAGGGGATGCCCATGCGGTGGCTGCCAGTCATAACCTCCTCTCCGCGTTTCTCGACAATCACCTATTCCATGGGAACGACCTTGCGCTTGACCCGTCCACCGTCATGTGGCCTCGGGCTTTAGGGATCAGCGATCGCGCGCTCCGTGAACTCCGGCTTGGAGGAGAACTGGGGGACCGGCT
>DASUMN010000211.1:0-7253 GCA_036277675.1 Nitrospira sp.
GACGGCCGTTCCCATCCCTATGACGAGACCCAACACGATCGACCAGCCTCGCATCTGCCTCATGAACACGTCCCTCCTTTGCGACTGCTGTAAGCCTTGATGGATCAACCTGGCGAAAAAATACCTCTCGGATCAGAGCCAGCGCAATTCACATGCCGGTTCCCTCGGAGGGCTAACCTAAGACAAACCCCAGGGGCATTCAGCGATTCTTCGATCCGAAGAGGAATATCAAGTCGGCTGCCTCTCAAAGATGTAGACAGTTGCGACAGCGACGATTCTCGATCTGTCCCAGAATGCCACGGCGATCGTTGAGACAAGATCTGGAAGGCGGGCTGACCGCTTCTCGCGAGTCGATGAAATTCCATGGCCTGCCCCCTTGGTTTGCCCGGCTCGCCTCCTCTGGTGCCCTCCTTGCAGTTCTTCGGGAAGCATTAGAGGAGGCTGTGTGTCCGACCTCAGCCAGACTCCTGAAGGAGTCAAATGAAGCGCAACTTCTGCCTCGGTGCCCTCGTTCTGTGGATGACGACACTCGCCGTTGCGGGATGGTTCTTCATCAAGGGATGGACGACAGAGGGCAGTGACGGGCGTACGGAAATACTCCTGGCATCTGCTGACCGTGATCAGATTCTGGCTGAGATGCGCCAGCTCTTGAAAGCGGTGGACGGTGTGGTGAGAGGCCTCGGCGAACCGCAGCCGAATCGTCAGGCAATGGAATCCGCCGCGCGCGCTGCGGGCATGGAAATGGCGGTGGATGTCGAACCGACCCTCATGGCCAAACTGCCCTTGCCCTTTAAGCAGTTGGGCATGTCGATCCACAAGGATATGGATGCCCTGGCCGAGGCGATCGTGCAGAACGAGACACCTCAGCAGATCATCCAACGACTGTCCAGCATGACGGCCCGCTGCACGGCCTGCCACGACATGTATCGATTCTCAGTGGATCGATAAAGGCGCAACCTATAACGTTCGTCAAAGAGGAGATGGACAATGGCACGAGTGGCGATTATCGGCGCATCGATCGGGGGACTTCCCGCTGCCTATGAGGCGCGGGCCTTATTGGACAAGAAACACAAGGTGACTGTGATCTCGAATGTGGACTCGTTTCATTTCGTGCCGTCGAACCCTTGGGTCGCGGTCGGATGGCGAACGCGCAAGGATATCAGTTTCGCCCTCGGACCGGTGTTGGAGAAGAAGGGCATCGAATTCGTCCATGCGGCGGCGGATCGGATCGAACCGGAACAGAACCGCGTGATTACGTCGAAAGGCGAGGTGCCATACGACTATCTCATCATCGCGACCGGTCCCAAGCTGAATTTCGGCTCGGTGCCTGGGCTCGGTCCCGGCGGGTTTACGCAATCGGTGTGTAATGTCGATCATGCCGAACAGGCCTGGGGCGTGTATCAGAGTTTTCTCAAAGACCCCGGTCCGATCGTCATCGGTGCCGCGCAAGGGGCTTCCTGTTTTGGTCCGGCCTATGAGATGGCGTTCATCATCGACGCGGATCTGCGAAAGAAGAAGCTTCGGAAGAAAGTGCCGATCTATTTCATCACGCCGGAACCCTATATCGGCCATATGGGGCTCGCCGGGGTCGGCAAGTCGCGGCGGCTGATGGAAGATGAATTCGCCGAACATTCGATCAAGCCCATTGTCAGCGCCGCCATCAAGGAAGTGCAACCGGGGAAAATGTTGTTGGATGACGGCCAGGAAGTGCCGTTCCGATACTCGATGATGATCCCGCCGTTTGCCGGCGTCGATGCCGTGGCGAAAACGTCGGGTCTCTGCAATCCCAAAGGTTTCGTCAACATCGATGCCTATCAGGCGAATCCAAAATATACGAACATCTATGCGGTCGGGGTGTGCGTGGCGATCCCGCCGGTTGAGCAGACGCCGGTCCCGACCGGCGCGCCCAAGACCGGCTACATGATCGAGTCGATGGTGTCTGCCTCGGTCCACAACATCAACGCGGACATCGAGAATAATCAAAAGAAAGAAACGGCAACGTGGAACGCCATCTGTCTGGCCGATATGGGCGACACCGGGATGGCCTTTGTCGCGCTGCCGCAGATGGCCCCGCGCAATGTGACATGGGCCAGAAAGGGGAGATGGGTGCATCTGGCCAAGATTGCCCTCGAAAAATACTTTCTGATGAAAATGAAGCGAGGAGTCAGCGAACCCTTCTTCGAGAAGGCGATTCTCCAGGCGATGGGGATCGACAAGCGTGAGAAGGCCGGCTGAGCGGATATTCGTCGCCATGAATCCTTCGCCCGTGTGGTGCCTCACACAAGCAGGCAGAAAGGAGGCACCAATGAACCTCAATGAGATGCTGCGGTTGATCGCCGGCGTGTTCGTCCTTGTCGCGGTGGTGCTCGGCGCGACGGTCCATCCCTATTGGAACTATTTTGCCGCTTTCGTGGCGGTGAATTTGATTCAGTCGGCCTTTACCGGCTGGTGTCCGATGATGGCACTGTTGCGAAAGCTCGGCGTGCAGGAGTAGCAGGATGGTCAGGAGCCGGCCATGACGATTCCGCTTTCTCTTGAAGGAGCGTTTGCCAGCGAACAGGCGGTGCGGGAGATGATCGAATCACGGAAGGTCTGTTTCGATCATGACCCTTTCTATGTGAAGGACGGGTCGGGCCGCGTCATCCAAATCGGATTTCAACTCAACCTGTACGCCGCCTTTCAGGATGCGAGGCATCTGCCGATCGGCGAAGATCCTGAGCTTCGTGAACTGGTAGGAGATCTGCGGCGTCTCTGTCGCGCGTTCTTTCAATCGTTGGATATCCTGAAACCCTGCCGGTACCCAGAACCGCCGAGTCATCGCGTCGTGTACGCTCCGGAGCGCCGGTATCGGGCCGAGGTCTGCCTGCAGATTCCGATTTTCGACCGTGGACACTATGGAGCGAAACCGGATCGGCGTCTTGAGGAATTGCTTGCGACAGCCGAATGTCTGCTCCGGCAGTTGGGGGCACGACGAGGTCATTGGGACGATGCGGAAGGTGCACTGCCCTCCGGCGAGAGTTGCGAACCTCATGTCCAAGCGGCCATGGGGCTCGGGCAAGGACCAAAACCATGACGCGATGGCTTATGGCGGCGCTGCTGTTGGCGGCGGGGTGCGGCTCGAAAGACGAACCGGCCACGTCCGTCATGCCGGCTGCTCCGCAGGCGGCGATCCACGCGTCGGTGATCGAGATCCGGACGGTTGAGGCCCCCGTGCGTGTCGAGGTGACCGGCTTGGTCATGCCCGTCTTTCAAGCCGTCCTCTCGAGCCGCATCCAAGGGACCATCGACCGGCTTCTCGTGCGAGAAGGCACGCCGGTCGTCAAGGGACAGACGCTCATTCAACTGGACAGCCGTGATGTGGAGGCCGAGATGGCACGGGCGTCGGCGGAAGTTGAAAACGCGAAAGCGCAGCTCAACCGCATGGAGACACTCTATCGCCAGGATGCGGTCTCGAAGCAGGAAATGGAGAATGCGACCCGCGTTTACAAGGTGGCGGAGGCGAATCGAAAGGCGGTGGAGGCGCAGCTCAGCTATACGCTGGTCCGGGCTCCCTTCGACGGGGTGATTACCGAAAAAATGGTGGAAGGGGGCGAATTGGCCTCGCCCGGGCAGCCTCTATTGCGCATGGAAAATCCACGGCAACTGCGGCTTGAGGCGACCGTGGCGGAAGGCGATTTGAGATCGGTGTCGCGCGGAGACAAGATTCCTGTGGTCATCGACGCCTTGGAGGGACGGGCGCTGAACGGGACTGTCGCGAAAATTCTCCCCGCCGGGGACCCGCAAACCCACACCTTCACCGTGAAAGTGGATCTGCCTGCGGCGCCGGGGCTGAAGACCGGCATGTTCGGGCGATTGCAATTGGACAAGGGCACGAGCAAGACGATTCTCGTCCCGGAGACTGCCGTTGTCGAACGCGGAGAGCTGACGAGCGTCTTTGCCGTCGGCGCTGATCGGATCGCCCGCCTCCGCTGGGTCAAGACTGGACGTCGATTGGAAAAACAGGCTGAAATCTTGTCCGGCGTGAACGTCGGCGAGTCGGTGTTGCTCGATGCGGCTCGCGGCGTCGATGGCGCCGCGGTCAATATCGTCGAGACGGTCGCGAAGCCGGCGAACCCGTAAATCGTCACACGCACAGGTCAAGGGTTGCGAGTTCCGTGTTTCAGGTTGCTGGTGTCCGTCTCTATTACTAGAACGTGAAACTCGAAACTTGAAACTCAGGATCGAGATGCGCACGACGGGCGACGGCTGACGAGGGCTACTGACGAATGACGAACTACCGCCCAGGCCTGTCAGGCCGCATCGCCGCCCTCTTCATCGGGAGCAAGCTGACGCCGCTCATCATCGTGGGGGCGTTGCTGCTGGGTCTGTTCGCGGTTTTTGCCACGCCGCGCGAGGAAGAGCCGCAGATCGTCGTACCCATGGCCGACGTCTGGATGCCCTTTCCCGGCGCCTCCGCTAAAGTCGTCGAAGAACAGCTAACCAAGCCGTTCGAGCGCAAGATCTCTGAGATCAAGGGTGTGGAGTACGTCTACTCGATCTCGCGTCCGGGCGGCGCGTTGATCATCGTGCGCTTCTACGTCGGCCAGCCGATGGAGCAGAGTCTGGTCGATCTCTACGACAAGCTCATGTCGAATCAGGATTTGATGCCGCCGGGAGCTGAACCCTTTCTGGTCAAGCCGAAAGACGTGAACGACGTCCCGATCGTGACGGTCACTTTGTCGAGCGGGCGATATGGCGAATTTGAATTGCATCAGTTGGCCGAACAGGTGTTGGAAGAGGCCAAGAAAGTCGCCGGCACGGCCGGCGGCTTCATCGCCGGCGGCCGCCCGCGCGAGCTGCAAGTACAGATCGACCCGGCGAGGTTGAAAGCCTATGGGCTGACGCCGCTGCAAACGGCATCCGTCATCCGCGGAGAGAATCGCGCTTTGCCGACAGGTCGGTTCGACAGCCGCAATGAAAATTTTCTCGTAGAGACCGGCCGCTTCATCCGGTCACGCGAGGATCTGGACAATCTTGTCGTCGGGATTCATGAGCAACGGCCCGTGTATTTGAGGCAGGTGGCCGACGTGATCGACGGACCGGCTGAGGCCAAAAGCTATGTCTGGTTTGGAACTGGTCAGCCATCAAGCCTAACGGATGAGGGATCTTCCAAAGCTGTCAACCATCACCTGTCAGCCATCAGCCAAGAATTTCCCGCGGTGACCGTGGCCATCGCCAAGCAGGGCGGCGTCAATGCGGTGACCGTGGCCGAACAGGTCATTCGCAAGGTGGAAGACATGAAAGGCGTGGCGATTCCGGCGGACGTGCGCCTGGCTGTCACTCGCGATTACGGAGAGACGGCGCAGGAAAAGGCCAACGAACTGCTGTGGCATCTTGGCATTGCCGTCGTCGCCGTGGTCCTCTTCCTCGGCGTCGCATTGGGGCCGCGCCCGGCGCTGGTCGTGTCCATTGCGATTCCCCTCACCCTGGCCCTGACCCTCTTTACCTCCATGCTCATCGGCTACACGATCAACCGCGTGACCCTCTTCGCGCTGATCTTTTCCATCGGTATTCTGGTGGACGACGCCATCGTCGTCGTTGAGAACACGTATCGGCATTTGATGCTCCACCTCCGGCCCCATGACGAAGCGTCAATCTATGCCGTCGATGAAGTGGGGAACCCAACGATTCTGGCCACCTTCACCGTCATCGCCGCGCTGCTCCCCATGGCCTTCGTCTCCGGCTTGATGGGCCCCTACATGCGGCCGATTCCCGTCAATGCCTCCATTGCGATGTTCTTTTCCCTGCTCGTCGCCTTCGTGGTCATTCCATGGTTCTGCCGAACCTGCTACCGTCCAGGGGTCGCCGTCAAAGGAGTCGACTACGAAGAATCGGAAACCGGCGTGACGGCGCGTCTCTATCGCCGGATGCTCTCTCCGCTGTTGGCCAGACCGGTCTTGACCTATTCTTTCTTGGGAATCGTCGCACTCTTGCTCGTCGGATCCTGTTTCCTGTTTTACACGCGCCATGTCGTCGTGAAAATGCTGCCGTTCGACAACAAGAGTGAATTGCAACTGGTCATCGATATGCCGGAGGGGGCGACGCTGGAGGAGACCGCCCGTGCCGCCAAGGCGCTGACTCAATATGTGCGCACCATCCCCGAAGTGCGGGATTACCAGGCCTACGTCGGCACGGCCTCGCCCTTCAATTTCAACGGGCTGGTGCGCCACTACTTTCTGCGGTCGTTGCCGCATGAGGCTGATATCCAGATCAATCTCGTCGCCAAGCAGGAGCGGGCGGCTCAGAGCCACGAGATCGCGCAGAGGATTCGCCCTCCGGTGCAAGACATCGCCCGGCAATATGGGGCGAACGTCAAAGTCGTCGAAGTGCCGCCGGGACCACCCGTGCAATCGGTGCTGGTGGCGGAAATTTACGGGCCTGATTATGGACGGCAACTCGCCGTGGCGAAGGAGGTTCGAGCGCTCTTCGAGTCCACGCCGGGCGTCGTCGACGTCGACGACTTTGTCGAGGCGGATCAGGTGAAGTATGTGTTCACGGTCGATCGCGCGAAAGCGGCCCTGGCCGGGATTCCCTCCGAGGAGATCGTCCACACGCTGCGTATGGCGTTGGAAGGAACGAAGGTCGGCCTTGTCCATATTCCTCAGGAGAAGAGTCCCGTGCAGATCGTGCTGCGCCTGCCCCTGGCGGAGCGGACCGGGCTCGAACATATCGGCGAAATCGGGTTACGGACGAACAAGGGCGGGATGGTCCAACTCTCCGAATTGCTCAGGGTCGAACAGACGATCCAGGACAAGGCGATTTATCACAAGAACCAGAAGCCGGTGGTCTACGTGACGGCGGACGTGGGAGGCCCTGGCGCGGAGAAGGCGGAGAGTCCTGTCTACGGCGTGCTTGGCGTTGGGAAGAAACTGGAAGACTATCGGCCGACAGAAGGGTACCGGATCGAGCAATACTACGCCTCGCAACCCTGGTCGGAAGGCAAGATTTCCATGAAGTGGGACGGGGAATGGCACATCACCTACGAGACGTTCCGCGACATGGGTATCGCGTTCGCCGTGGCGATGCTGCTGATCTATTTGCTCATCGTCGGGCAGTTCCAATCGTTTCTCACGCCGCTGATCATTATGGCGCCGATTCCGCTCACGCTCATCGGCATCTTGCCAGGCCATTGGCTGACCGGCTCCTACTTCACGGCGACGTCGATGATCGGCTTCATTGCGCTCGCCGGCATCATCGTTCGGAACTCGATTCTG
>DASUMN010000212.1:0-4627 GCA_036277675.1 Nitrospira sp.
CGCGTCCAAAGGTCTCGAACGTGCCTCGCGAGCAACGATACGATGCGCGTGCGTTCCATACTGCGCTCGCTTCGCACGCCTCGCGGATTCGTCGAAGCGGGCTTCTTGAGACAGGCTGCACCTGACCGTCACTCAGACGTCTGGCCAACTCGACTTTTTCAATGGTATAGTGCCCCGCTGGCACACACGGAGACGCGCGTCATGGACATCGATGCCTTTCGCCTCATGGTTGCGAAACACCCAAAAGGATTTCTCGGCCGCTATGGACTCGGCAATAAAATCCTTCAAGAAAACGGAAATGTCGAGGAGGCCGTCGAGCACCTCACCATCGCCACGCAATTGGACCCGACCCATGTCGCGTCTCATCTCGCTTTGGGTCGTGCGCTGATCGGATTAGGCAAGCGAGCCGAGGCAAAACCCATTCTCGCCGCCGGCATCGAGGCCGCACTCTCGGGGCGCTCCAATGGCGGCAAGGACCTGGTACCTGAGATGCAGCAGTTGCTGCGCACGCTTGGATGAATGAGCCTGCACGAGAGAGGAGTCGCCTGTGAATCTCGACGACGCCAGAAAACGCATCGAAACAGCCGTCACCCAATATGGACAACATGCCGCGCCCGCGATCGATCTCGTCATGGCCGAGGTCCGCTCCGACCTTGGCGCGCGCGCCTTCAACGAGCTGGTTGAAGATTTCGATTTAGAGCTGCTGTATAACATCGCGCCGATGGAATCGGACCATTCCAACAGCTGAGCCACGCAGGGCAATGCCAAGCCACAATAGGCACGTGTCATCGTTGCTTCTTTTGCTCCGCAGTCATTTCACGTTTCACGCTTCACGTTTCACGCGTTCACTCTGTTTCGGATGCCGCTGATCTGGGCCGCCATCTCAGCGCACGGGTTTGGCCACGCCGCGCAAGTCGTGCCGGTACTCAACGCGCTGGGTCGCCGGATTCCCGGCCTCCGTACCATCCTCCGCACCACCGTCCCGGCTTCCTTCTTTCAGAACCGCCTGGCCATTCCCTGGGAACTGAGCCCAACCCGGCAGGACATCGGCTGCGTTCAGCAGGGCCCCTTGACCATCGACGTCGAGGCCACCTGGCAGGAACACGCCCGGTTCCATGCGACGTGGGACGACCGAGTTCAGGCCGAGGTTGACGCCATGCATCGGGCTCGTCCGAACGTGATTCTTGCCGATACGCCCTATTTGGCCATCACGGCCGGAGCTACAGCCGGACTTCCTACCGTTGGATTGGTGAGCTTTACCTGGGACCTTGTGCTCTCTGGACTTCCTGCTCCGCCGAGTATCGACGGCCAGACACTTATCCGGGCTATGCGTCACGCCTATGGACAAGCCGACCTCGCTCTGCGCATCACCCCTTCCCCAAACATGGGCGTCTTTAAGCGACTCGTCGACATTGGGCCAATCAGTGAACCCGCGCCCTCCGCTCATGAAGCCCTTTCGGCCCTGCTGCCCCTCTCGCCCGGCGAACGGACCGTGCTCATCGGATTCGGCGGGATTCCTCTGGGTTCCCTCCCAATGACAAATTTGGAGGAGTTGAAAGGGTATCGTTTTCTATTCGACGGGCCGGTTCCACCGAACAGCACCAGATTCGTGTCTACACAATCATTCCCCTTCTCTTTCAAAACAGTGCTGGCTTCCGTCGACATCATCATGTCAAAACCCGGCTACGGCACCCTCGTCGAAGCCGTGGCATTGCGCACACCGCTCGTCTACGTCCGGCGCTATAACTTCGCCGACGAGCAACCGCTTGTGGACTATCTGCATCGATACGGTCGCGGCGTGGAATTAGGGGGAGCGGACTTTTCAGCAGGCCGGTGGGAACCGGCCCTGCGTGCCGTGGGAGACCTTCCCACTCCCTCCGTCCCTCCCCCAACGGCATCGGGAGCAGAGGATGCCGCCGACGTGTTGGCGACGTATTTGTAACCCGCACGCCGGTCATTCACCCTCTTCTGCAGCGGCTGTTCTTTCATCATTACAGTGCTGATACGGCTCCCCAGACCACTCCACACGTTACTGCACGATTGTCCCTCCCACGGCCTTCGTGTTTTGCCCGTTTTATTAGGAGAATCGAGAAAGGATGTTATAGTGGTGGACGTGTTTTCCGTACCCGTAGAAACCAACAACCAAGAAGGATCTGGACCTGTAATCGTTTGGCCATGACCCCCGGCTCACCACACGCTGCATCGACCATTCCCCCGGCACTCCTGGCTCGCGTAGCCAAGGGAGAACAGCAAGCCCTCAGCCAACTGTACGATCTCTCCAGCACACTCCTGTTCAGTCTCGCGCTTCGGATGCTCGGTAATCGCGAAGAAGCCGCCGAATTACTGCAAGAGGTCTATCTCGAAATCTGGAGTAAAGTCGTGCGGTATGATATCGGCCGGGGCACACCGATCGCCTGGCTGATTACGCTCACCCGGAGCCGCGCCATCGACCGATTACGGATGCGTGGGACACGCACCCAACCCACCACCGTCCACACCGTGAACGGCCAAACGACGCCACCCCTTGCAGACCACAATCTGCCCCCATTCGAAGCACAGGCCGATCAGGAATTGCGCACCCACGTCAGCAACACCTTGTCGGCCCTGCCGCAAGCGCAACAACAAGCCATTGAATTAGCCTACTACGAAGGTCTGTCCCATGCGGAAATTTCCGCCAGACTCAATCAACCCGTGGAGGCGGCGAAGACTCGCATCAAGCTCGGCATGGCCAAATTGCGCGAGTCCCTTCGGCATAATTGGGTCCAGAGCGAACGTCCATGACTCACCAAGAATTGGAGGACGTGATTCCGCTGTACGCCATCGGCACCCTGGAGCGGGCCGAGCGGCAAGCGATCGAGGCCCATCTCCTGTCAGGATGTGTCCCTTGCCATACTGCCCTCAAGGAGTATCAGTCGGTCGCCGTGATGCTTCCGTTCGGATTGAACATGACGGCACCGCCGCGCAGCTTAAAAGCCAGAATGATGGCCGCGCGCTCCATGACCGTCCCCATGGAACCGGTTGATCAACCCGCAGGAAAGCCGAGTCTTGAGCCGGGCGAATGGATGAACCATCTGTTCCCGCCGGAGACCTCCTCACGTGCTGAATCCTTCGGATGGACGTTCGCCCTCGTCGCCGTCGCCCTCGTCGCCGGGATCGCCTATCTGGCGTGGACGGCCTACAACACAAAGGTCGGCGAAGACACCGTGAAGTTCACGCAACTCCAAGATCAACTCACCGTCGATCATTCTAAACTGGCCGCCCAGCAGCAACTGTTGAACGAACGCGAGCGAACGTTGGCGGAAACACAAGAAGAATTGCGGCGTCAGATAGCGGCGATGGCGGAACTCAAAGATCAATTGATTCAGCGAGAAGCCGAATTGGATGGCGTCAACGCGCAACTTGCTCAGCAGAATACCCGACAACGGTCCATGCCGCAGGATGAATTGGCCGCCCTCCTACGTACGCCGGCAATCAAGGCCGTCGCATTGGCGGGAACGGAAATGAGCCGGCACGCATCAGGCACGTTATTCTATGACAGCAAAGCCAAGCGGGTCTGGTTCTACGCGCTCAATCTCCCCGCCAACTCCGACGGCACGACGTATCAATTGTGGGCGATGTATGAGAAACCCACTCCTGTCGGTGTCTTCCAGATCGGCACCGGAGCCACCTCTCAGATATTTGCCAAACCCTTTCCGGCTTTCGCGAGCGCGAAGAAATTCGCGGTGAGCCTCGAACCCAGTGGCGGAAGCCCTGAACCAACAGGACCGCTGTACCTGTTGAGCCAACCCCTGTTATAGCGATACTGTCTCCGGTTTCTTCCCTGTGCTAGCATGCCGGCAGCACCACGACCGATCACGAGACTATGGAGCAACACGAGCAGGACCAGCGTTTCATGCGACTTGCCCTTGAGGAAGCCTCGCATGCCACAACGGTGGGAGAAGTGCCCATCGCCGCGATTTTGGTGCATAACGGCGACGTGCTGGCCTCCGCGCACAACCTCCGGGAATCCCTGCAGGACCCGACGGCTCACGCCGAGATGATCGTCATTCGCAAGGCGGCCGAGCAGTTGCGCTCCTGGCGGCTCACCGACACCACGCTCTATGTCACACTGGAACCCTGTCCCATGTGCGCGGGGGCACTCGTGCAATCCCGTATCGCGCGACTGGTCTTCGGCGCCTGGGACCCGAAGGCCGGCGCGTGCGGATCACTCTTCGACATCCCCGCCGACCGCCGACTCAATCATCGAGTGGAAGTCGTGGGCGGTGTCTTGGAGAAGGAAAGTCAGACGCTGCTACGAGAATTCTTCCGGCCGAAGCGGTGCGGGACGGCGTCGAGCCCCGAGCGTCGCGCGTAGGCATACTTGCGCGTTGTGTGCAGTTATACTTGCATCCCCATATCTAGCACCTGTCCAAATGCTTACGCCGCCGAACCTTGCCTCCGGCAGACACGGGTGATATACCCTCTGTAACACGGTTCTCAGCAGAGTCGAAGTCTTGTGCGGGGGATTGGTTGCGCACCCGTCGATACCCAACACTCGTGGCTTTCTTCTTCGTCGCGATCCTCTCGGCGACGGCATTTCCTCCCTGCGCGTCAGCCATCGAAGCGGTTCCAGAGTTTTTCCCCATTC
>DASUMN010000213.1:0-5382 GCA_036277675.1 Nitrospira sp.
AATTCGAAAACGCCCACGCCTATTCCTTAATATGTGCAACTCCTGCTAACGAATCGTTCGGTTATTCACTCTGCATTCAAATTCTTCAGGATTTTCTTCGCCAATGGTTCTTTGATCTCGGTATGTCGCGGAACCGCTTCCACAACCCCGGTTTTCGGGTTGATCCAAAGGGAGTGGGAAGCACCTTCCCGTTTCACATAGCAGCCGGCGATCCGCAACTTGCGCTCCACATCTCGCCGTTTCACCCGATGAGCACCTTGTCCTGGATGGCATCTTCAGGTAGCCCGCGAAGGATGTCCGCCTTGCGGTCTTCGAGAATCAGTTCAATAGCCTGCCGAAGACTATCCTTGGCTTCCTCAATCGTTTCCCCTTGCCCATTGGCGCCCGGAATCTCCGGGCACATGGCCCAATACCCCCCCTCGGGTGCCGGTTCAATAATTGCTGTGAACTCAGCTTTCATTGAATCTCCTTTCCCCTATTGATCGAAGGATAGATTATCTCATGCTGGACACAAACCCAGAGGCGTCCCCAAGGCAGTATAAGTCCCTGTCGGCTTCCTCGCAATAGAACTCACTTGATAAAACACGAGTCCGCAGTCAGGTCAACCGAAGAAAAAACCGCTTGAGGTATTATCCGGCGGCGTTAATACCGGAAAGGCTTCGCCTGAAGAGCCGCGGGGACGAGCGATGACGATGCTTTAAGAAACACTGGTGGTTCTTATCCGCGCGCGACAATTACCAAACAACGATGAATAGCGCGCGGGTCAACCGAAGGTTGGTATGGAGGCGCCGGGCGGGTTCGAACCGCCGCATCGCAGTTTTGCAGACTGCTCCCTTACCACTTGGGTACGGCGCCTCAGGGATCGGCATTATAGTCGGTTCCTTTTTGCGAACACAACCCGAACGCGCGCGGTCGCAAATTACCCCTTGGCCAAGTCTGGTGCCCCAGATTGCCTGCTTCCGATCGACGGCTGGTGCTGTTGTCCGATGCGGTGACTCTTCAACAGAAGCCCGTACAGGATCAGCATAGCGATCCCAAGGTGATGAAAACTCTTCAACGCTTCCCATCGGGCTGAGCCGACGACTTCATAATTCAGCACGATCGTGAGAATAATATAGACGGCCAGTATGGCATAGCCCACGCGGCCTAAACTGCCTGCCAACCGGGCCGCGGCTGCGACGACGATGACCGCCGCCGGAATCATCCACACCACATGCTGGTCCCAGGTGATGGGAGAGAGAAAGAGGGCCAGCATCAAGGTCCCCGCACAATCCCAAGCCCATGTAGGATCTCCAGGCCCTTGAAACTCCCGACGACTGGACCGCGCGAACAGCACGAGCAGGCCAAGCGCCGCCAACCCGACAATCGCGTTGGCGGCCGGCGGCGGCAAATCCAACACCGGTGTGTAACCACGGTCTACTTGTCGGAGTCGATGGATCTTCGGATAGGTCACGAGGTACCGCAGCATCGTGTGCCGGAGGGAGAGATTGGCCTTTTGCAACTCATTTTCTTGCCGCCCCTCGCGCTGACGGTCAAGCACGGACAAGACCGCATTGTTCGTCCATTCCAGGTGATGATCCCACCAACTCGTGGGCCCCATGTAGAGGATCGGCAAGATGATCCAGAGTACCGTCGCCAGGACCGTGTATGCAGCCAGCCGCCACTGCCGCTTCCAGAGAAACAACAGGATGAAGAGCCCCGGGGTAATCTTGAGCACGATCCCCAACCCAATCAAGGCCGCGCCGAGCCGGTCTCTCCCCATCCATATCGCGTAGATCCCACCGGTCAAAATGCCGAGCAGAATAAGATGTGGGCCGCCGTCATCGAGATCGTTCAGAATAAATTGCAATGTCAACAAGCCTGCGCCTACCCCCACCAAGAGCCCGCTCCCATTTCTTGAATCCGATGCTCCGCACAGCATGCGATGAAACAACATGGTCGTAAGGACCACGCATCCGATGGCGACGGCGTAGCGCAGAGCCAGGCTTGGGTTTCTTTCCAGAATCATTAAGGGCGCGAAATATATGCCGGTGGTCGGCAAATACATGTAGCAATAGTCGTTGGCGTAGAGATACTCGCCGGTGAGAAACCGCCTCCCGATCTCGCGATGGATATCGATATCCCGAAAGTGAAATGACCGCCCAAAAGAGATGATGTAGCCATGCACCAATGCGGCACCGGCGAGGCCTATTTTTACCAGGCGCGCAAAAAGGGCAGACCTCACAAACTCATTCATCCATTGAAGCACGGATTTCGGTTCCATGGCGTGGAGGCACAGATACCTGACCTGGAAGAGCGCGTCAATCGTTTCGTGGGGGAGAGATACCGGGGAGTGAACTCAAACGTCGGAAAGATGCCGCTCAGCGCGCGTTTATCGGTGAGGCAAGACGGGGATTTCTTTCCCGAGAGTCGAAGGACGATCAGACTGCGGGGCCAGTGATTCCCAACCATTCGTATCCGCGGACGCCACCGCTTCTCCGTTTCCTTCGGCTTCTTTTTCCTTGGCGAGCTGCTCGACCTCCAGAATCAGCGTGTCCATCAATTCTTCCATCGGGACTTTTCGGACGAGCTTGCCTTTTTTGAACAGGATGCCCTTGCCCTCGCCACCGGCGATGCCGATGTCGGCTTCCTTCCCCTCGCCGATCCCATTGACGACACAGCCGAGCACCGACACATTGAGCGGCGTCTTGATGTGACCCAGCTTCTGCTCCAATTCGTTCGCCATGCGGACCACATCGATCTCAACCCGTCCGCAAGTCGGACAGGCAATGACGTTGATCCCGCGGTGGCGCAGTTCGAGCGACTTCAGAATCTCGTAGCCGACCTTCACTTCTTCGACCGGATCGGCGGCGAGCGACACCCGCAACGTATCTCCGATGCCCTGCGAGAGAAGATATCCAAGGCCCATGGCCGACTTCACGGCGCCGGTCATCGCCGTGCCGGCTTCGGTGATGCCGATGTGCAACGGATAGTTCGACTGCATGGCAAAGAGATAGTAGGCATCGATCGCGTGGTGCACGTCGGATGCCTTGAGCGACACCTTCATATTGGTGAAGCCCACATCCTCAAGCGAACGGACCGCGTTTAACGCCGACTCGGCCAAGGCTTCAGGGGAGGGCCAGCCGTATTTCTCCAGCAAGGGCCGTTCGAGCGATCCACCGTTCACCCCGACACGGATCGGAATCCCGTTGTCGTTGACCGCCTTGATGACTTCTTCAACTTTCCACCAGGCGCCGATGTTGCCAGGATTGATACGGACGCAATCGACGATCTTTGCGGCTTGCAACGCGAGTCGATGATCGAAATGGATGTCCGCAATCAACGGCACCGTCATTGCGGCTTTGATCTTCGGGAGGGCGGCCGCCGCTTCTTCGTCCGGCACGGCCACACGGATGAGTTCGCAACCGGCGGTTTCGAGCTGTGTGATTTGCTCGATGGTCGCTTTGGCATCGCGCGTATCGGTCGAGCACATCGACTGGACCGACACCGGTGCGTCGCCACCGATCTTGACCTTGCCGACCTGGATCTGCCGAGTCTTGCGCCTGGTAATGTGCATAGGCCGTTCGCGTTTAGCTCCCCTGCTCGTCTCCGTGCGGGAGATGGCCGGCCGCTGCCACACCGGTGAATCGGTCTTTCGCCGACGGCGTGCTGCCGATGAGTTCCTTCACGCTCTGATAAATTCCCTCGGCCGTCAGCCCATACCGTTCTCGCAGCAAATCTTGCGGCCCCTGCTCAATGTACCAATCCGGCAGACCCAGCACCTTCGTGGTCACCCCATTGATGCCGGCCTCGGACAGGGTTTCAAGCACGGCGGAGCCGAACCCGCCCATCCGGCACCCTTCTTCAACCGTGACGACGTACCGGACCCGTTTCGCCACACTCGTGATGAGTTCCTGATCCAGCGGCTTGGCAAAGCGGGCGTTCACCACGGCAGTGGACACGCCTTCCTTGCTGAGGCGTTCCGCAGCCTGATGGGCCTGCCATACCGACACCCCGATAGCGATGATGGCCACGTCCGTCCCGTCTTTCAGCAATTCGCCCTTGCCGATCGGCAACACCTGTGGAGCGTCGTCCATCTTCACGCCAAGGCTGACGCCTCGCGGGTACCGGACCGACACCGGACCGTCATACTGCACACAGGTTTTCACCATATGTTGCAATTCGTTTTCATCTTTCGGCGCCATGACGACCATATTGGGCACATGGCGGAGATAGGCATAGTCAAATGCGCCATGATGCGTGGTTCCATCCTCGGCAACGAGCCCGCCACGGTCGATGAAAAACGCGACCGGAAGATTTTGCGTCGCCACATCATGCACGACTTGATCGTAGGCGCGCTGGAGAAACGTCGCGTACATGGCGATGACCGGCTTGACCCCCTGCGTGGCCAATCCGGCCGCAAACGTCACCGCATGCTGCTCGGCAATGCCGACATCATAGAGGCGGTCCGGAAATTCCTTTTCGAACGCGGTCAGCCCGGTCCCCTCGCACATCGCCGCCGTGATCGCCACAATGCGTTTGTCTTCACGGGCCAGCTTGAGCAACGCATCCATCGCAATCGCCGTGTACGAAGGCCGCGCCGCTTTCTTGGCCGGAGCGCCGGTTTCGCGCACAAAGGGCGGGCAGGCATGAAACCAGACCGGATTCTTCATCGCCGGTTCGTAGCCGAGTCCCTTCTTCGTAATGATATGGAGCAGCACCGGCCCCTTCATCTTCAACACATTTTCAATGGTTGGGAGGAGATGCTCGAAGTTGTGCCCGTCAATCGGACCGCTGTATTGGAAGCCCAGTTCCTCAAAGAGCAAGCCGGGCAAAATCGCGCCCTTGGCCAACTCCTCGGCCCGGCGCGCCAGCTTTTGAATGTCGGAACCGATGTGCGGAATCTTGCCCAATAATTGACCGGTCTCTTCACGCACCCGGCCATAGAACTCGCCCGTGATCGTCCGGCTCAGATAGGCTGAGATCGCGCCCACATTCTTGGAGATGGACATCTGGTTGTCGTTCAAAATCACCAAGAAGTCCTTGCCCAATCCCCCGGCATGGTGAAGCCCCTCAAGGGTCATCCCCGCCGTCATGGCCCCGTCGCCGACAACGCAGACGACCTTGTTTTTCTGGCCCAACTGTTCCCGCGCCTCGACCATCCCAAACGCGGCGGACACCCCGGTGCCGGCATGCCCGGCGTTGAATGTATCGTAGTCGCTCTCCTCCCGCTTGCAAAACCCGCTCAATCCGCCGTATTGTCGAAGGGTATGGAATTGCTCCCGTCTGCCGGTGAGCAGCTTATGCGCATAGCTCTGATTGCTGGTGTCCCACACGATCTTGTCCGTGGGCGTATCCAACAGGTAATGCAGCGCAACCGTCAGTTCCACCACGCCGAGGTTC
>DASUMN010000214.1:0-7577 GCA_036277675.1 Nitrospira sp.
CGAGTCGCTCATCCCCCGTTCCTCGTGCGGGTCTTCACAATCAGATTTCACAATCAGATAATGATACGCTCGGCGTCCTAAGCGCCTACATGCAGGCGATCTGTGAAGTGCAGATCGCCTGCGGAGTGTTTCCCTCGGATGAGCAAGAGGAGAGTAAAGCCGAACGAAAGGAGCAACCATGGATAACACCTTATTGATGTTTGCCCTTGTGATGCTTTCGATCTTGGTCGGCGGGATTGTTGTGTATAAGAAGACTCAGTGACCGCGAATAGATCCATGGCTTAGGCCCCGGTGTTGAGCCGGGGCCTCTTGGGTTTACGATGCCGTGGAGGTAGCTAACGGTTCATCTCGCTCAGTCGGCGTCGTCGTAGAAGAATCCTGATTGAACGCTGCCGGGAGTACTTCTTCGATGCGCTCGACGAGGATGAAGGTCAGTTCCTCCCGGACTTCCTGCGGCACGTCTTTCAAGTCCTTCTCGTTCGCTTTCGGCAGGATGATCCGCTTGATGCCGGCGCGGTGAGCCGCCAGCACCTTTTCCTTGATCCCGCCGACCGGCAAGACCAACCCGCTCAAGCTGATCTCGCCGGTCATGGCCGTATCGCTGCGGACGGCTCGTCTTTCGTAGGAGGATGCCAGCGCCGTGGCCATGGTGATTCCAGCCGAGGGGCCATCTTTGGGAATGGCTCCCGATGGCACGTGGATGTGGACGCCGTTGCGTTTGAAGCGCGAGATGTCCAGCCCCATGCTTTCGGCATGGGACCAAAGGTAGCTTCTCGCCGCGCGCGCCGACTCCTGCATCACGTCGCCCAGCTGACCAGTCAGAGTCAGTTCGTGGCTGCCTGGCAAGAGAGTTGTTTCGATATAGAGCACGTCGCCGCCTGTGGGAGTCCAGGCCAGGCCGGTGGCCACACCGGGAGGCAGGTTCTTCCGCGCCTCCTCGGGCATGAACCGTTCGGAGCCCAGCCACTCATCGAGCACATCGGCCTGAATCGTCACGGGTGTTCGCTCCTGTCTTTCCGGCAGATCAGCGAAGGCGAGCGCGACTTTTCTGGTCAGGCGTCCCAACATCTGTTCGAGCTGGCGCACGCCGGCCTCTCTGGTGTACCGGCTGATAACGAGATTCAGCACGGCATCCGACAATAATGCCTGACTTGCGTCGAGGCCCGCTTCTTTCAGCCGTCGCGGCCACAGGTAACGGCGGGCGATTTCAGCCTTCTCCCGCTCGCTGTAGCCCTGCAGCCGGATGATCTCCATGCGATCCAACAAGGGCTGGCTGATGGTGTCCAGCGTGTTCGCCGTCGTGATGAAGAACACCTTCGACAGGTCGAACGGCAGATCCAGATAGTGGTCGCGGAACGTGTGGTTCTGCGCCGGATCGAGAATTTCCAGCAGCGCCGAGGCGGGATCGCCCCGGAAGTCGCGCCCCATCTTGTCGACCTCGTCGAGCATCAAGACAGGATTGTTGGCGCCGGCTCGACGCACGGCCTGGATGATGCGGCCCGGCAGCGCACCGACATAGGTCCGGCGATGGCCGCGCAATTCAGCTTCGTCATGCACGCCGCCAAGGCTGAACCGCTCGAACGTTCGTCCCATGGCGCGCGCGATGGATTGCCCCAGACTGGTCTTTCCGACGCCCGGAGGGCCGACCAGGCAGAGAATCGGCGCTTTCGCCGTCGGGTTCAATTTCAAGACCGCGAGGTGTTCGACGATCCGCTCCTTCACTTCTTTGATGCCATAGTGATCTTCTTCCAGTACCTGGCGGACGGTGGAGAGATTCAGATGGTCCTCGGAGGCCTTCTTCCACGGCAGCTCAAGTACCAGTTCCAGGTACGTTCTCAGCACCTGATGGTCAGGCGATGATGGCGGCACCTTGGCCAATCGCGCCACTTCACGCTCGACTTCTTTGCGGATATGGTCAGGGAGGTCGGCCTCCTGCACTTGTTTCTTGATCAAAGCGATCTCGCTCTCCTCGCCCTCGCCTTCACCCAATTCTTGTTGGATCGCTTTCAGCTGTTCGCGCAGAATGTATTCCCGCTGGCTCTTGCTGATTTTCTCCTTGGCTTCGCTGGCAATCTTGTCGCGCAACTGTAAAATTTGAATTTCCTTTGAGAGCGCGGCATAGAGTCCGCGCAGGAGATCGGCGGTCGAAGACGCCTCCAACAATTTTTGCTCTTCGAGGACCGTCAAGTTGACGAGAGAAGCAATCCGGTACGCCAGGGCAACCGGGTCCTCCTCATTGCTCAGGACGACGCTTGTTTCCTGAATGCCGGGCGCGTCGATCAAGCGCGGAAGATCTGAGACGAGTTCTTGGATGGCCCGATGCAGCGCCTGCACTTCCGGTCCGCTGTCCGATGGGCGTTCGAGCGGGCGTACTCTTGCAAGAGCATAAGGAGTGGTCTGTTCTTCTTTTAGGAGGACGACGCGCTCGACACCCTGCGCCAGAACATGAATCGAGCCTTCCGATGTTTGCCCGATCTGCTTGACGATCGCTTTGGTGCCGATGGTATACAAATCGGCGAGCGAAGGCTCTTCGGTCTGAGGATCCCGCTGGGCGACGACCACGATCGTCTTGTCCTCCGTCTTCATGGCTGCCTGAACCGCCGCCATGGATCGTTCCCGCCCGATGGTCAACGGCATCATGACGCCGGGGAACAACACCGTCCGTTTGATGGGGAGCAGAGGCAAGATCGATAAGAGGTTGTTATTCATGTGAGAATTACCTTCTCGGGTCAGCCACGGGAAGACACCCGGTGCTACGTCACAGAAATGCTGATAGGTCTATTATTCAGGAAGTCAAGTGTGGAAGGTAGGCCTCGGTGCTAACCGCTCCAAATCCTTCGGGAGAGACGACTGGGAACGGAAGACTCAAAGCGTGAACTGGTTTGCGGTTGCGCTCCCGTTGGTGCAAAACAACGCGGGTGTGTGCTATTCAATCCGGGATTTCTTCCAGATTGAGAGCGCATTGCGTGAGCAACGAGATATGTCTTAAGCATGAACTACTGTAGCCAGTGCGGCGCCCCAGTCATTCAAAAGATTCCACCAGGGGACAACCTGCCTCGGCACGTGTGCGGGCAGTGCGAGTCGATTCATTATCATAATCCGAAGATCGTCGCGGGCTGTATCCCGGAATGGGAGGATCAAATTCTCCTGTGCCGTCGCGCCATCGAGCCACGGCGCGGGCTCTGGACTTTTCCAGCCGGTTTCATGGAAATCGGTGAGAGCACCGAGGAGGCGGCGATCCGTGAGACGAAGGAAGAGGCTCAGGCAGACGTAGAGATTACTGCGCTCCATGCCGTGCTCAGTTTGCCTCATATCGGGCAGGTATATCTTGTCTTCCGCGGGCGGATGCTTTCGCCGACGTATGAGGCAGGAACAGAAAGTTTGGAGGTCGGGTTGTTTTCTTTTCCCGCGATTCCTTGGGAGCAGATTGCGTTTCCGGTCGTGCGCGAAGCCCTCCGGCGCTACGTCGGCGATGTGACGGCCGGCCGATTCCAACTGCATCTCGCCAGCCTGTCAGACCGTCTTCCAGACTAAGTTCCTGTCCATGCTCGACATCGGGGGCGGCCAAGATGAGTAGGCACTGGATCCCTGCGTCGTGCAAACGCCTTAGCAGGATGTGCCTGCTTAGGAGATGGTTTCAGGAAGAGAGTGAGATTTTTCCGGCAGATGATGCAAGTTGTGTGACCACTCGATTGAGCCGCTCCTGTTCGGAGGGTTCGAGAGTCAGAAATTCGAACCCAATGCCATGGGTGCCGGTCCATCGGACCGTCGCGTTGCTGATCATGATTGGCGTGGATTCACCGGACGGTTGAATCTGCAATTCGAGTTGCATGCCGGTAAATGGTCGGATCACGCTCTCGATTCGACAGCCTTTCTGCGAGAGATCCTTCACCGATCCCGTGTACCGCAACTTGTCTCTCTGGATGAGAGTGCTTGGAATCGTGATGGGGAACCGCGGGTACTTACGGACAACCATGTCGCATCCTCGGTGTCGGTCGCCAATCATGTCGGGCGAGACCGCTACCCACAACTCTGCGTGTTGCAGATCCAGTTCGGAGTCTTGGCTTTCAAATCAGGCTATTGGCCTGGGGCGATCTTGTCAACGAATTCAACAATACTTACGGTTGGTTGATTGGTGCGCTCGATACGCGGTCGGATGGGGTTGAGTCATCCAGGAGTTCAGTCAGCGGAAATACAGCCACGATCGATAGTAGGGCTGGCGCCAAAGGGGACCATGAAGATGAAGTGGCCCATACCCCCACGGGCTGCCAAAGTGAATCCCGAATCCTAGACCCGGGGGATAGAAGTGCGGATAGGGAGCAAAGGGATAGAAGGTAGGCGAGACGTTCACTGTCTGGTGGTCGGACAGCCGCCGTTGCAGGTCGGCTGTCAAGACGGTCTGCTGATCTACCTGGTCTTTGAGCCGACTGACAGTTCCTTCCTGAGCGCGCAGTTGGCCTTCGAGCTGTCCGATTTTCTCCCGTTGCAGTTCGACCAGAGTATTCAGACAGCGGGTTTGGGCGTCACCGTTGTAGGTGGAGCATTCCCAGGGGATCGATGGGGTTTCCGCGCGAGATGGGAAGGTGCTGAGCAGCAACAGGAACACCAGGCTGCCGACCTGAATTACGGCGCGCGCGACTGGTTGTCGCAAGAGGACGACTGCAAGGCTGGTTCGGGTCCGCATCGCTTTCCCCCCTCCCTACTTGCCGTTGGACATAGCCTACCACGAGAGGTTCTCGTTGAACAGATCATGCGTTTGCTTTTGGAAAAGCAGGTCCCCTACAATGCCGGCGGTTGTGAATGGTGGAGCTATGGCCAGTCGCGCCCTTCCGAAGAAGCCTCGTCTCACGAAGCGTTCCCGCCGATCGTTTTCGCTCGATGGGCCTGCTAAGCGCCGGTTTCAACAGCGGCTCTTGAAGTGGTACCGGGAACATGGCCGCGATCTGCCTTGGCGGAAGACGTCGGATCCGTACCACATCCTGGTGTCCGAGGTGATGCTGCAACAAACCCAGGTGGATCGAGTCATTCCCAAATACCACGAATTTTTGGAACGGTATCCCAGCTTCGAGGAGTTGGCCGAAGCCCCGGTGGCCGATGTCAAGAAGACCTGGTACCCCCTGGGATACAATATCAGGCCGGAGCGACTGCACAGCATCGCCTGCGAAACGGTCGAGCGCTATGGGGGACAGTTGCCCAACGAAGCGGATGAGTTATTGTCGTTCAAAGGTATCGGCCGGTATACCGCCGGCGCAATCCGGTCCTTCGCCTTTAATGAGGACGCCCCGATTTTGGACACCAACGTGATTCGGGTGCTGCACCGGGTCTTCGTGGCCAAGGGTGATCCCAAGACACGGAAAGCCATGTTGTGGGAGCTGTCCGAAGCATTGATTCCACGCGGGAAAGGATACGACTTCAATCAGGCGATCATGGATTTTGGAGCGATGGTCTGTACGGCGCGCAATCCCTATTGCCTCCTTTGTCCAATGAAATCGTTCTGCAAAACGTATCCCTTCAGTCCGTCCCCTCGCAGTTAGCCGGGCGCGCCTATGAACGTCATCGAAGTGGCAGCGGGGCTCATTCGGCATGACGGGCGGTACCTGATCACCCGCCGGAAGCCGGGCGTTCATCTGGCGGGGTTTTGGGAATTCCCCGGAGGCAAGCGGGAGACGGACGAGTCTTTGATGGAATGTCTGCAGCGGGAGTTGTTCGAAGAATTGGGCGTCAGAGTCGACCTGCCGATCCCCTATCGGATCGTCCGGCATGACTATCCTGAAAAGACCGTGGAGCTACATTTCTTCCGTTGCGCGATTGAAGAGGGGGAGCCGGCGCCTGTCGATTGTGCGGAAATTCGATGGGTGCTGCCGGAGGAATTGACACAGTTTGAGTTTCCACCGGCGGACCACGTCATCATCGAGGCGTTGCAGCGTGACGCAGCTCGGGAAGGAGCCCAGCGGTGAAGGTGGTATTGGATATTGAGACCGTCCAGGCCCCCCGCGAGGAGTGGGCCCGTCTGGCCGGCAAGGCCTCACCGGACGATGAACCTGCCGGGTTCGACGAAGGCGGCGATCTCTTCACGGCAGGGGCGGCTGAAGAGCGGCGGCGCGCGGAGGATGAATCGTACGCCAAGTCGGCGTTCGACGGCACCTTCAGCCGCATTGTGTGCATCGGGTTGCTGGAGTTTTCCGATCAGATGGAGGCTCGGAGTGCCGTCGCATGGTACGGCGGAAACGAGCGGGAACTGCTCCGCCGGTTTTGGGCGCGTCTCGCACAGGATCGCGCGACGTTGTTCATCACGCACAATGGGTTGGGATTCGACCTTCCCTTTCTCAAGAAGCGGTCGATCATCCACCAAGTGAAGCCGAGTCTGGACATCAATTTGGCGAAGTTCAGGACCGAGCCGGTCTACGACACGATGGCGGTCTGGAGTAACTGGGATACGCGAGGGTGGGTGAAACTGGACGTGCTGGCCCGGGCGTTACAGGTCGAGACAAAGTCCGGCAGTGGCGAGCAGGTGGCAGAGATGTGGGAGAAGGGGCAGGGGCTCGAACTCGCTCGGTATTGCCTGCAAGATACGTATGTCACATATGCGTGCTATTGCCGTATGAATTTCCGGCAGCCCCTGTCCCGTGAAGTCGTGCTGTTACAGCCTGAACTGCTCGACGTCGGCTGAACGATCGGCTGACTTAGCGGGTTTGGTAGGCCTCGGCTGCTTTTTGCTTCGGCGCCGAACGTTTGGACACGGTGCTGCTTTTGCTTTGCACCGAACGTTCCCGGAGCGCTTGCTTCATCCATTCGACTTCTTTCTTCAGCATCGCGATCTCGGATTCCTTCATCCGGTTGGCCTCGCGGACTTGCCGAAGTTCGTCCAACTTCTTGATCATGAGTTCGTTATTCTTCGTGTCAATGTCCTCCGACTGACCGGCTGTGACTAACGGAGCATTGGCTGCGAACGTTTGAGCGGCTGCGGGGAACTCTTGTTGTGCCGGCATCGTTTTCGCGACCGGAACGGGCAACATTGCCGGAGTCGGCAGAGATTTCGAATCCGCCGCAACCGGAGTGGCCACGGGCAGGGACGCTTTGGCCAGCGTCTGGTGATCAATGACCATGGCGAGAGTGCCGGGAGTCCACTCTGAGGTGTAGGCCGGGGCCCGTTCGATACGGGCGATCCCGCTTGGCGTGAACCCCGAGACTTTTCGGTTCTTGATCGGAGCCAGGGTGAGATAGAGAGAGCCTCGTGAGACATAGAGGGTGCCCGCTGCGGGTTCAGCGCCTGACCCTGCCGATGAAGACACCGTGAAACCGACAATCTGCTCCGGTTTCGCTTGCGATAAGCCTTGGGCTAGCAGGGGAGCAAGAAACTCGGCATCTTCATCGCTGAATACTCTCATCGGCTTGCTGCCGCTGGCGGGCATTTTCGTAGACGATTTTATGGCATCATCGGCGACCACGCCTTTGACTACGCTGAGCAAAGCGGCTTGGTCGATCACCGCCGGGTGGTCCGCTTCAAACGACCAATCGGCAACATCCTTGATATACACCGATCCTCTGGCGCTTTTGTGGACGTTCGACCACCCATA
>DASUMN010000215.1:0-5262 GCA_036277675.1 Nitrospira sp.
GTCTCACGCTGGCCAAGCCCAAGGACTTTCGCTCGCTCACAGGGAAAGGGGTCACTGGGACAGTCGAAGACCGAGTGGTTGCCGTGGGAACGGTGCCGTTTCTTCGCGAACTCGGTGCGGACACAGAGGCACTCGTGGCTCAGGCTGAACCGCTCAGACAAGAAGGGCAGACAGTCATATTTGTGGCCATTGATGGGAAGCCGGCCGGTTTGCTGGGTGTCGCGGATCCTATCAAAGCCTCGACACCTGAGGCGATCGATCTGCTCCATCAGGAAGGTCTACGGATCGTGATGCTCACCGGCGACAGCAAGACCACGGCACAGGCGGTGGCACGACGACTTCAGATCGATGATGTGCAGGCTGAAGTGCTCCCGGATCAAAAGACTGCGGTCATCAAACAGTTGCAAGCCGAAGGCCGCACCGTCGCGATGGCGGGTGACGGAATCAACGATGCGCCGGCCTTGGCGCAGGCCCAGGTGGGAATCGCCATGGGAACCGGCACGGATGTCGCGATGGAGAGCGCCGGTGTGACATTGGTGAAGGGCGATCTGCGAGCCATCGCGCGGGCACGCCGGTTGAGTCGAGGCACGATGAAGAACATCCGGCAGAATCTCTTCTTCGCCTTTGCTTACAATGTACTCGGCGTTCCCATTGCGGCCGGCATTCTGTATCCGTTCGTCGGAGTCCTTCTCAGTCCTATGATTGCGAGCGCGGCCATGACGTTCAGTTCCGTGTCGGTGATTGCGAACGCACTTCGGCTGCGGCATGTCGAATTATAAGTGCGTGGGCCTATCCTCCATGGTAGCCTGGCCATGGCATCGTCCATGAACGTTCACCGAGAGATCATCAAGACATTGCGGCTTGTGCATTGTGGTCGCAGAATCAGGGCCCTTGCCCTTCGGGGGGTGGTCGGCGCTCTGGGTGTGCTCACCGTTGGGCATGCTGGAGAGCCCCTCGTCCTGGCGGCTAACGGTCATGATTTGCAAGGCCAAGTGAAGGCCACGGCCAGTAAGGTCATTCCGTCGGTCGTCAGTATCGCGTCCACCGTGATGGTGCGCGACCAGGCCTTCAGCGACGAGGCGTTGCCCTTTGGTCTGTTCAAGGATCCTCCCACTCGGCGCCAGTATGGGCAGGGCTCCGGCGTCATCGTCTCGCCGGACGGCTATATCATCACCAACAATCACGTCGTCGCCGATGCCGTCGATGTCGATGTCGTGCTGGCCGATCGGCGCCAGTACAAGGGTAAAGTGGTCGCCACCGATCCCAAGACCGATGTGGCGGTCGTGAAGATTCAAGCGGCGAATCTACCGGCCGCCGTCTGGGGGGACTCCAGCCACTTGGCCGTGGGTGACTTCGTGCTGGCTATCGGCAATCCCTTGGGGTTGAGCCGCACCGTGACGTTCGGCATTGTGAGCGCGGTCGGCCGCGCCGACGTCGGAGTCGCCGACTTCGAAGACTTCATTCAAACGGACGCGCCGATCAATCCGGGCAATTCCGGCGGCGCGCTCGTCAATATCCACGGCGAAGTCGTGGGCATCAATACCGCCATCGCCAGCCCCACCGGCGGAAGCGTCGGCGTGGGGTTCGCGATCCCGAGCAACATGGCGAGGGCTGCCATGCAAAGTTTGATCAAGACCGGCCGTGTTGTGCGTGGATTTCTGGGAGCTGCGACACAGGATGTGAGCCCGCCGCTGGGGAAAATCTTCCGGCTGCCGGATGTGAAGGGCGCGATTGTCACCGATCTGCAGGCCAAGGGATCGGCGGAACGGGCGGGCCTCAAACGCGGCGATGTTGTGGTGCGATTTGACGGGCGGGACGTGATGGACAGCGGCCAGCTGCGGAACTTGGTGGCGCAAGCGCCGATCGGGAGCAAGCATCGATTGGAACTCATCCGGGACGGGAAATCCTATCACACAGAACTGGTCATTCAGGAGGCGCCGCGCGAGCGTGTCAAGAAAAGCCAGACGGCGGCCGCCGCGTCGACCCTGCATCCCTTGTCCGGTGTCATGTTCGACGATGTCACTCAACCGTTAGCTCGGCAGATGGACTTGCCCGTTACCAGCGGCGTTGTGGTGACGGATATCGAAGAAGGGAGTCTCGCCGAAGCGTCGGGGTTGCAGCCGGGCGATGTCGTGCTGGAGCTCAACCGGCAGCATGTAAATAATTTTGCGACCTTTCAACGATTGGCCGACCCGCTGAAACCCACCGATCTTGCTCTTCTGCTCGTCAATCGCCAGGGCAATGTGCTGTATATCCCCGTTCAGGGCGAATAGCATCCGCCGTCTGTAACTCCGCACGGCAATCCCGCTTCTTCAGCCTCCGAGATACTGCCCTGTGTCGTTCGCCTGCGCGAGCATTGCGCTCGCTTTCCAGGAGTGCTACAAACTGTAAATTCGTGCTACCAAGGAGGATGCCATGGATCACCTGGTTCGGTTCGGTGTCTCGCTGGATCAACGGTTGCTGGGCGAATTCGATCGTCATATCAGACGGCGGAATTATACGAGCCGCTCTGAAGCGCTGCGCGACCTGATCCGCGATAATCTGGTCGGACAGGAATGGGATGACAACAAGGAGACGGTCGGCACGATCACCTTCGTCTACGACCATCATGTACGGGATCTGACGGGAAAGTTGACGGATATCCAGCATGACTATCAGGGGCAAATTCTTTCCGGTATGCATGTCCATCTCGATCACGACCATTGTTTGGAAGTCCTGGTGGTCAAAGGCAAGGGGTCGGAGATCAAGAAGGTGGCGGATGCGCTGGTGTCGGTCAAGGGGGTGAAGCACGGCAAGTTGACGATGACGACCACCGGGAAAGCCCTGCGCTAGCGGTTTTGCGAAGTCTCTCCATCATGGTGAACACCCCACGGTACCTCGTTGGCTTCCTATCGGCAGCATTGGCGTTGTGTGCGGCCGGTGTCGCCTTGGCACATGACCCTGATGAGCAAGAACTCGAAGTTCCGGAAGTCTCTGTCCGTACAGAATGGCCGGTGGCGGCGTCTTCTCAGCAATTCATCCCCGACAAGGAAATTGTCTTGCAGCCCCAGGGCAGGACGGCCCAGGTCCTTCGGTTGATCCCAGGCTTCGTGGCCGTTGAACATTCCGGCGGCGCGGGGAAAGCCGACCAATACTTTCTCCGAGGTTTTGATGCAGACCATGGGACGGACGTGGGATTCTTCCTCGATGGGATGCCGATTAACCTCCGCACGCATGCGCATGGACAAGGCTACACGGATCTCAACTTTATTATCCCCGAAACCATCGAAGGGGTTGATGTTCACAAAGGTTCCTATCTGCCGGAGTACGGAGACTTCGTGACGGCGGGGGCGGTGAATTTCCGGACGCGCGATATGGTGAAAGAAGGAGTCATTCAGGGGGCGGGCGGGGAGTACAGCACCCAACGATACCTCTTGATGCTGTCGCCCACGAAAGACCGTGTGCGCACGTTGTTCGCCGGGGAAGGGTTCTATACGAACGGCCCGTACCTCAACGACAATCAGTACTATCGGACGAATCTGTTGGGCAAGGTCACGACGAATCTGACCGGACGAGATGAGCTGAGTGTCAAGGCCACCTTCCTGCGGTCTAAATGGGATGGGTCCGGTGAAATTCCCTTCCGGGCCGTGAGTACGGGGCTCCTGGATCGGTTCGGCTCCATCAATCCGTATGAAGGAGGCAACACGCTCCGCGCGACCGGAAACGCAAACTATCATTACGACACGACCACCGGAGGTCAGTTTTTTGCCAACGCCTACGGCCAATATTATCGGCTGGATCTGTTCACGGATTTTACGTTTTTCCTCAATGATCCCACGAACGTAAATGGCGATGGCTTTGCGCAATTCGATCGTCGTGTCATCTACGGTGGCGATATCGGGTACAAGCAGCGGGCGGATATTCTGGGTTTGCCTGTGATCGGGACCGTGGGGTTCCAGACGAGAGTCGACGACGTGCATACAAGATTAGGAACTCAGACGCTGCGGGCTCCAACCGGTACGACCATCGACAGCGATGCCCGTACCGTGTCCTATTCCCCTTTTGTCAAGGCCGAGATCCAGCCGTTGCCGTGGGTGAGGTTTTCGGGAGGGGTGCGGGGAGAGTTTTTTACGTTTGACGTGCGCAACCGTTGTGCGACCTGTGCCGAACAACCTGACGGGCGAAAAGGTTCCGGGATTGTTCTCCCGAAGATGAGCATGATTCTTGGCCCCTGGGCAAGGACCGAATTCTTCGTCAATTACGGCGAAGGATTTCACAGTCACGACGCGCGATCGACTGTGTCGATCGGTGCGTCTCCGTTGGCGCGGGCGCGAAGCTACGAGGTCGGAGTCCGTTCCAAGCCATGGGGCCCGGAGGGGCTCGAATTGATCGCCACCGCATGGCGATTGGATCTCAAGTCGGAACTCGTCCTCATTGGTGACGAAGGCACCACGGAGATTCGTGGGGCGACCAGACGTCAGGGAGTCGAAGTGGCCGCCCGAGGGAAGGTGTGGGGCCCACTCTACGTCAACGGTAGCTTCACCTGGACGCACGCAGAATTTCGCAATGGGGACGCCATTCCTTTGGCACCGGAATACACCGCCTACGGCGCGGCGATTCTTCAATGGCCGGAAGGGCTGACGTCTCAGCTGCAAGCCACCTATCTGGGCGTTCGACCGCTCATCGAGAATCGCAGCGTCAAGTCACCCTCGTGGCTGACGTTCGATCTGTCGGAGCGATACCGGCTCCCAATCACTTTGCCGCATGGACGCATGGAAGCGTTCCTGTTCGTGCAAAATCTCTTCAACACCGAATGGGAACAAGCGATCTTCGCGTTCGAATCACGGCTCCGCAATGAGGCCGCAGGCGTCAACGACATCCATTTTGTACCCGGCAATCCGCGTACAGTAATGGGCGGGATTGCCTGGTACTTTTGACACCCCGATAGAAATCGATTGACGAGAAGCGATGCCATTCCTGCCACGCTATCTCCCCCAAGAAAGTGTGAAGGTCAAGCTACTCTTTCTGCAGTCAAGTTAGTACAGCGATAAATACACTGAGAAATCGCTATGATATGTGCATGAAGCCACTGGCCATGGAGCCGTGCTCCTGCAACCCGGCACATGCACGCTCTCGCTACTTCTAAAGAATCACCTGGAATATGGGTAGGATTTCACCCGATTGAATGTAAGTGTCCCGTAGGTACGACACTTGCTGTCTTGAGCAGGTATCCGCTTCTCAACCGGAGGTGCTGCCATGATGATCGGAACGCGAGAAATCGTC
>DASUMN010000216.1:0-5029 GCA_036277675.1 Nitrospira sp.
GCGAGTTTCATGAACTCGGCGCACAAGCCGTGGCCTATCTTGCCGCAGCACGGGGGTGCCATATCTATTACTTGGGCTCGAATCTTCCTCTGACAGATCTGCAAACGTTCTGTGAAAGTATCACTCCAGACTTGGTTCTTCTCTCCCTAACCGAAAGCAGATCAGCTGAAATGGCGCGTCGGCTGTTGCATCAGCTCCGACCAATTGCACTGCGCTGGCCTGTTGCGATGGGAGGCCAAGGAGCGGAGGCCTTTGAACATCTCTTGCAGCATAGTAAAGTTGAGGTTCTCCACGATCTTGCAGCACTCCACAACCGTCTCGCGAGCCTTCTTTCAATGCACCAGCGGGCCTTTCGCTAGCTTTTCACCATCCTGTATGACATGAGGCTGGCAAAGCTAATACTCTGCCAGAGGAAGCAGGTCACGGCGGATTCAGGGGTGATGGAGAGATTCTATGATATGGAAGGAAACGAGACGGTGGGATTTTCGTGCAGGGCCGGTTCTTCGTCCAACCAAGCATCGCCCTCCGGTTGGCCCGTCGTCGTTGATTCCAGGGATTTGAAATCGAACAGCCGGGTGTCCATCAACAGCGAGGGAGCAACATTGGTGAGAGCAGCAGCCATGCTGTCCGAGCAGCCAGGCGAGTCCAGCTCCCACTGACGAAGCCAGGCCTTCACCTTTTTCCGCTTCAGATCTTCCTGCGATCCGCAGAGATCACAAGGAATGATGGGAAAGGCCCGCAGCTCGGCATATCGCGCCAGTTCCGCCTCTTTCACAAAGACCAACGGGCGGATGACGAGATGCCGTCCGTCTTTCGACCGCAGTTTCGGCGGAATCGCTTTGAGCTTGCCGGTATAGAGCAGATTCAGGAACAGGGTTTCGACGATGTCGTCGCGGTGATGGCCCAGCGCGATCTTGGTGGCCCCGAGTTCCGTGGCGATCCGGTAGAGGTGGCCTCGCCGCAAGCGCGAACAGAGTGAGCAGGTCGTGTGCCCCTCCGGAATCAGCCGCTTCACAATCGAATAGGTATCGCGTGCCTCGATGTGGAACGGCACGCCCCGGCTCGCCAGATACTCAGGCAGCACATGAGCCGGGAAGCCCGGCTGCTTTTGATCGAGATTGACGGCCACTAGATCAAACTTCACCGGCGCGCGGCGTTGTAGCACAAGGAGAATATCCAGTAAGCCATAACTGTCTTTGCCGCCGGACAGGCACACCATCACCTTGTCGCCGTGTTCGATGAGACGGTAGTCGGCGATGGCCTGGCCCACCAGCCGGCACAGACGCGTTTGTAGTTTTTCCGTCTCCTCGTCAAATTTGTGCGGCGAGGTGAGTGCGGTGGTGGGAACGTACATGGGCGGGATTGTACCCGCTCGCACGACAGCCTGTCGACGGTGAGTCTTACGACGAGTGTTGTCGTGCGGCCTTGACCCTTTCGGAACAGTTCTTCCTCTTGCTGTGTCTCCTTGCCCTCAATGCCGACTCGATCCAGCGTCTTGCGCAGCGCGTGCTATATTTTCTTATGTGCAAACAACCACCGGAAGATTCGGGCATTGAAGGCAGCACAGCGGGATGGATATCCTCAAGACACCCACCACTGGACAAGGAGAACCGGCGTGGGCCTCGTGGCCCGACGACGTACTTTTGGACCTGCCGATGTGCGATCTCCACGTGGAGATCACGGGCGGGTTTCTCGAGCAGCCGATTGCCGAACTGAACCGCGAATTGGAAGAACGCGCGCTGCTCTTTCGTCCGCATTTCTGGCTCTCGAACGAGTGGTTTACTCCTGACGGTGTCCCCGGCATCGCCGTGCCGTTCTATCTTGCTCATCCCCGTTTGGCGAAACTTGAACTTGCCCAGATGTTGGAAGTGGAAGGCGGCACGACGGACTGGTGCCTGCGCATCCTGCGCCATGAAGCCGGCCACGCGATTGAAAACGCCTACAAGATCCGGCGCCGTAAAATTCGGCAGCAGATCTTCGGCAAATCGTCCCAGCGCTATCCCTTGTACTATTCACCTCGGCCTTACAGCAGAAGCTTCGTCCACCATCTGGATGTGTGGTACGCGCAAAGTCATCCGGACGAAGACTTCGCCGAAACATTTGCCGTTTGGCTGACACCGCAGTCGGGGTGGGAAGAGCGGTACCGGGGCTGGCCGGTCCAGAAAAAACTCCGGTACGTCGATGGGCTCATGAAAGAACTCGCGGGCCAACCTCCCTCCGTGACGACCTGCGAAGAAGTCGACCCGCTGCCCGGCTTGAAGAAGACGCTTCGGGAGCACTACGAGTGGAAGCGCCGGCATTATGGAGTCGAGCAACAGTCACTGTATGACCCCGATCTCAAGCGCCTCTTTTCAGGTCCTCTGGGCCATGTGGACAAGCCCAAAGCAGCGGTCTTTCTCAATCGCTTCCGGAGAGAAGTGCGGCGGAAAGTCGCCGCCTGGACCGGTGAATACCAATACACGATCGACCAAGTCCTCGAAGGCATGATCCTCCGCTGCCGCGAACTGGACCTGCGCGTCCCAGTGGCGGAAGAGCAGGCGAAGCTCGACTTCACCATCCTGTTGACCGTGCATACGATGAACTTCTTACGGAGCGGGAGGCACCGGGTGGCCGTATGAAACGCCAGCGCGTGCTTGTCCTCATGCATGAAGACCTCGTCCCACCCGAGCACATCGCCGGCTACGACCCCAAGACCGCCGAATGGCGGACCGAATACGATGTCGTCACCACGCTGAGGAAGTTAGGCCATGACGTCAGACCGCTCGGCGTCAAGAACGATTTGGGCGTGATCCACAAGGCCGTCGATGAATGGAAACCGGATATCGCCTTCAATTTGCTGGAAGAATTCGACGGCGTGGCTGTCTACGATCAGCATGTGGTGTCGTACCTCGAACTGCTGCACGTGCCCTACACCGGCTGCAACCCGCGCGGGCTGATGCTGGCGCACGATAAAGCCCTCACGAAGAAAGTGCTGTCCTTCCATCGCATCCCCTACCCTGAGTTCACGGAAGTACCGCACGGCCGTGTGGTCCGGCGGCCCAAACGGCTGACGTTTCCGCTGATCGTCAAATCGGTCAGCGAAGAAGCGTCGCTGGGTATCTCGCAGGCCTCCATCGTGGGCGATGACGAGAAGTTGAGCGAGCGGGTGGCCTTCATCCATCACAGCGTCGGAAGCGGGGCGCTGATCGAACGCTACATCGAAGGCCGCGAGTTCTATGTCGGCGTGATCGGAAACGGGCACTTACAAGTGTTGCCCGTCTGGGAACTCATTATGGACAAGCTCCCGGACGACGCCAGACGGATTGCGACCGAGCGGGTGAAGTGGAGCCGCAAATACCAGATGAAATACGGGATCACCTCACGGGAAGCCAAAAGTCTTCCGCCGGGCAAGACGGAAGAGATCCAACATTTAGCCAAGCGGGTGTACCGAGCGCTCGGGCTCAATGGGTATGCGCGGATCGATCTGCGGATGGACGCCGACGGACAACTCTACGTGCTGGAGGCCAATCCGAACCCGCAAATCGCGCACGATGAAGACTTCGCCGACTCGGCCGCAAAGGCCGGCTACCAGTATCAGGACCTGCTGCAAGAAATTCTGAACGCCGGTCTCCGCTGGCGGCCCGCCAAAGCGGCGTGACACCTACGGCCCCCAGCGAAGGCCGAACATCAACGCCACGCTGTTGTTGTCTTTTTCCGGCAGGGACGGAGAAAGGTCAATGCTGTGTAGGTTCACGATGACCGTCGAGGCGACGGCGATGTTGTGGACGATTTGATATTCCAAGGAGACCCCCAGAGGAATGTACCAACTTGTGTCGTTCCGGTCGATCCGCGATCGCCCTGTGCCGTGATCGAGATCGGCATGAATTAGCCCGAACCCGGCAAAGGGAACCAGATTGATGCCATTGTTGAAGCGGAGATGGTATTTCGCGGCTCCCGCGAAGGAAATTTGGAACAAATCGCCCGTTGGAGTAATCTGCATCATCGGGCCGACGGAAAAATTCCGATCGAGATAGTAATCAACGTTGAATCCAAGATTGAAGACCGTGTCGTGCACCGACCCGGCAGTAAAGCCCACGTCCGTACCGACTCCCCAACGGTTCTCCTGCGCGTGGGCTGGAACGAATGCAGAAGCGAACCACAGGACTCCGGCTAAAGCACCGATCAGAACGACACGATTGTGACAGCTCTGCATGGCAACCTCTTCTGCTTAGGGGTGCGTGACTCTAGCATGGCATCCGCCGGTGAACAAGCCGCCGCTTGAGCGACACACAAGCCATGCCGTATCCTGATGGCTCACTCAACCCTTAACCTCAACCTTGATCTCCATGATATGACTCCCGCACAAGCCGCCGCCGCCTTACTCCGGGCAATGCCACAGCCAATCTCTCCGCCGCAGCTCGAAGAGTATGGGATCGCCGTGTCTGAATCCGACGCGCATGCGATTTCACGGGAAATCTTGTCGTTGAATCTGTATTGGATCTTGGCCGCGATCGACGCCCACATCCCGGCGAAGTATCGAGAGGCGATCAGCTCCACATTGCTGAAGACGATCCAAGCAAGCTGGTGGCAACCAGGCCGGCTTGGCCCCGGCAGTTGGGACACGTACCAGGAAGAATTGGACGCCAGGCGCGCAGAATACGGACGGTTGGTGGATCAGGAAGGCATGAGCCACATGGCCGTCAGCGCTGAAGCCGCTTCGCGGATCGAAGACCTGGGGCTTGTCCCTCCCGACGACCGGCAGAAGCTGCTGGTGCTGTTGATCGACTATGCCCCGGCGGCGGAATACGGCCGACTGTTGGAAGAAGTGGGATAAGGTATCGGTGAGTTTTTAGTTGGTTACAGATACCGGTGTGAGAGCACGTTCCCGTTGTTATCGAGCTCGTAGAGCAACGGCGCGCCGGTGGGGATGTTCAGTTCCAACACCTGCTCCTTCGTCAGCTGTTCCAACTGCATCGCCAGCGCTCGCAGGCTGTTGCCATGGGCGGCAATCAGAATCGTCTCGCCCTTGAGCAGATACGGCTTGATCGCA
>DASUMN010000217.1:0-6633 GCA_036277675.1 Nitrospira sp.
GGCCAGCAGCTGCACGAGCCACGGTGCCGCCACCATGCCGACGATGGTGACGAACGTCACGATCGTCAACAGGGTCGTGAACACGGCGCTGGCCAATTCCCAGGCATCCTGCTTGCTGCGCGTCGTTCGGTATTCCGTAAATACTGGGATGAAGGCCGAGGACATCGACCCTTCCGCGAACAATTCTCGAAGGAGGCTCGGAATGCGGAACGCGATGAAGAACGCATCGGCCGCCGGCGTCGCACCGAACAACCGAGCCAGCACCATGTCGCGGACAAACCCCAGAATACGGCTGGAAAACGTGGCGACGCCGATCACCCCGGCCGATTTGACGACCGAGTGGATGTCATCCTGTCTGGCCTGGGGAGAAGGAGCCGGCGCGGTGGGTTCGGGCATGGACCGGATTCTAGCGGAACATCGGCGCGTCGTCTATTGATCGGGATATTTCTCGGCCACCTCACCAATTACAGTCAGGCGGAATAGTGCCGGGCAAGATGCTTGCGCTGAAATCGCATGATGTATTGAGTCAAGCGCTCCTGATCCTTGGCGGCCATTTTAATGAACCGAGCATGCCGCCGGCCGGTACGAATGTGATGGGCTTCGATGAGGTCTACCCGGAGAACCTCGACGGATGCGTTGAAGAGCACCTGGCCGGGGAAATGCATCGTGAGCGTGAGAATGTCATGTGATTCATGGAGGGTGTTCACGATCACACCGATACCCCCGTTACTAAGGTTTACGGATCGTTCCAGAAGTTCCGGCCGAGTGTCGTCGGTCTCGGCTTAAAGACACAGGGACAACACTATGACATTGATTCGATAAGAGGCGCGGCGATCGGCAAAGGAAGATGGGGTGTCGAGTGACATGAGTGCTCGCAGTATAGCTTACTGTCGACGGAGACGACGACTTCACTACCGCTCATGGATCAGCTGGTTCGACAGTTCATCGGGGTTGTCGCCAGGACGTGATGGACAGATTTCTGCGAGCAGACGCCCACATTGCTCGATCCCTTCGCACAGCCCCCCTGCGATATCCCGCGCCTTCAATCGCTCACCGGCAGCCTGTACGACCTGCGACCACTGATCCGCAGAAACTTGTTGCGCCAACAGGCGATCGGGAAGCACATAGATCTGCCGCTCCAGGACAGATAGGAGAATCAACACTCCGGTGCGCTCTCTCGTCTGCGAAATGGCGTGCCTGACAAAGCCCTGCTCCGCCCGAAGACGTACCTTATGTCGCATCCGTTCTCTGGACGTAAACAGACGGATCACGGGGCCGAGGGTGCCGAACCGAGATCCGATCCCATACGCAAGAATGGTGGCCAATACCAGCCAAGCGGCGTTCGAGGCATGCCAGCCCCAGGGGAGCCAGAGCGTTTCAAGTGTCAGTAGGACGGTTAAGACCGTCAATGCGAGCACGAGCCCAGCCCAATGCTGCGCATCCCGATAAAAACCGGACCGCGGAACGATCATCGGAACGATCTCTGCCCTCGTCTGCTGCTCCGCCCGCTGGACGGTTGATTTGATGCGTTCCTGCTCTTCAACCGTAAGCGTCACTGCGTCACCAGCTTCCACTGGCACCACCTCCTCCAAAACTACCTCCGCCACCGCTGAAACCGCCTCCCACACTGCCAAACGTGCCGCCGCCCCATCCGCCTCCTCGGCTGCTATACCACATCCAATCGTCCATGCCACTGCGCATATTTCGCCGCCCGCTGATTCCCGCGGACGATAGGATCAGAAGCAGCACCAGAGTGATTCCCCCGGCAATCAATGCCGGCACCAACCAGGGGGCCAGCAAGAATGAAAGCCCTGTGCCGGCAATCGGTCCGAGAAGCCGATTGACATTCATCAGGATGAATCCCAGCATCAGGCCGACCATGATTGCGATCATGATCTGACCTAGAAGATCAGTGTCTTGCCGAGGAACCGGTTTCTCTGATGCCTGATAGGTTCCTTCGATCGTCCGCACAATGGCATCGATTCCAGCCGCCACTCCACCCGTCAAATCGCCGGCGCGGAAGCGGGGGACGACGTCGTTTCTGATGATGCGTGCCGATCGGGCATCGGTTAACGTTCCCTCCAAGCCATACCCTACTTCAATCCGGACTTTACGTTCCTGTATCGCCACCAACAACAGGACCCCGTTGTCGGTTCCTTTCTGACCCAGTTTCCAGGTCGTGGCCACACGATGGGAAAATTCTTCCAGAGCATCGCCTTCGAGAGAAGGGACAATCAGAACCGCGACTTGATTGCTCGTGGCAGCTTCATGCGACGCCAGTCGAGCCGACACCGACTCCACCGCCGAGGCCGGCAACACGTGGGCCAGGTCCACGACACGCCCGGTAAGCGGCGGCACATCGAGGGCATGCGCGAGACCGACGAAGATCCATGCAGTGGTGACGGCTGCGACGAAGAAGAGGACGCCGGAGCACCTGTTCTTCCTCGACTCCACCGTCCCCCTCAACATCAAACCTGAACCTAGAACTTCACTTCCGGTGGCTTGGCCACCGCCTTCTCGTCCGCGACGGTGAAATTCGGCTTTTCTTCCATGTGCAAGAGAAACTTCGCCGTCAAATTGGTGGGAAAGTAGCGGACCATTTTGTTGTACTCCGCCACCCGGTCGATGTAGCGTTTGCGGGCGACAGCGATACGGTTCTCCGTACCTTCCAGCTGGCTCTGAAGATCGCGGAAATTCTGATCGGCCTTGAGGTTCGGATACTGTTCGGCAATCGCAATGAGTCGGCCTAGCGCCGACGTGAGGCCGGCTTGTGCTTTCTGAAATTCTTCAAACGCCGCCGGGTTCTTCAGCATGTCTGGCGTCACCTGAATCCCGGTCGCCTTGGACCGTGCGTTCACCACTCCTTCCAAGGTCTCCCGCTCATGTTCGGCATAGCCTTTCACCGTGGCCACGAGGTTCGGAATCAGGTCGGCGCGTCGTTGGTATTGATTGATGACCTCGCTCCAGGCTGCCTTGGTATCTTCATCCAACCCTTGCAGATCGTTGTAGCCACAGCTGGATGCGAATAACGCCCCTGCCAGCGCCAAACCGATTGCGAAATGCTTCGATCTTCCACACGTCATGGCCTCATCCCTTCTTCGACAAACCTAACCACTTCCCTCCCAGCATGGGTCTCATGCTACCATGACAATGGCTGTGAAGATATGTTGAGCGAGAGGATGCACCGTTGGAACGGTGCATCACAGTATTGTGAAGAGCTGACAGGGGTCGGCCCATGCACCCAGCGTTACGACAAGCCGACGATCGAGAGATGACCGCAGCAGCGAAGCGGTATTCAGGCCATGACCTTGAACCGGCGTTCTTCCACCTGGAACGCGCGCATATTCTCGGCCAAGCGTTCCCCCTCCCTCATGCGAAGGCCCACTGGTGGATGCTGACGGCTGAACCCAAATCTTATTCCTCGACTCGCTTGACCAACGGTCGGCCCGACGGCCCTACTGGATAGAGTTTTGGTCCACGTGACGGCTCCTGTTGAACCACCACCGGCGCAGTCATTTCCAATGTTCCGTTCAGACGCACCCCCTCCTTGATCGAGAGAAGAGGAGTCTTCACGCTGCCTTGGATCACAGCCGAGGCAAGCAGCGTGATGCGTTCTGTGGCTTGAATATCACCCGTAATAGCCCCCTCACACACCACCGAACCGGCTGCAACCTTGGCCGTGATCACCCCTTCGGCCCCCACCAACAGCCCGCCGTCGGCGTGGATTTCGCCGTCCAGCGCCCCGTCGATCCGTACGGTACCGGAATAGGTGATCACGCCTTTGAAGGTCACGCCCGTCCCGATAAAGGCGCTTACGACCTCACTGGATACTGACTGGCTCCTGATCGAACTATGCCCCTCTGGAGTCATGCCCTCATCCGCATACACAGTATTCTCTTGCTTCCACATACGATACCCTCCCTCCTGCCCCTCATCACATTGTGTGCTGGTTGTACGCCTTTCGCCGGTCTGGCATTCCTCTATCGGTTCAGAACGGAATTTATTGAGTGTCATGAGCTACACCCGGCACATATGGGTACAGACCCATCTTTCATGCTATATCATGGGGCGGCACTCTGAAGATCCTGGCCTCAACAACGCGTCATGGCTCTCGAACGATCGTCTCATTTGCCCGGCGGATTTCAGGTGCGGCACCACGTGCTGGGCATCTATCAAGGCAGTGCGATCGACCTTGCCTTCTGGCACCCTTCCTCGAATATGCCAGAGTACGGCCTGTGCCGGTTTTCCACAGAAGACAAGGCTCACGCGCTGATCGATTTTCTCTGCTCAGCCATGTGTACGGAACCGCTGGATCGGAACGATCTGACGGTTGAACCGTACGATCTCACAAAACATGATCAGTTAGTGACGGAGTACCCGCTTCCGTCAGCCTGGGAAACACCCCTCTAGCGGCCGTTAGTCGTGAGGACCGGTTTGTCCCGGAGCAAGCGGACTGGCGATCGGTGCGGCCACCGCCTGAGACAAGACGGAGGACGTGGCACCTGAACGAGAGTGAATGAACGCGAGGAGTCGTTTGTCTTCTTGGGCCTTTCGGAGAAACTTGAGTGCAATGCCGCGCGCGCTGACCGACCGAACCATCGCCGCCACTTCGAGAGGAGGTTCGTTCGGAGCGATGCCGATTTCCAGATAAAAAATGTCGTCGACGTGCACTTGGGTCTCGCTCTGAATGACACAGCCACCCAACGATAGATCCTTGACAGTGCCGTCGCCCCGCACCTTCCCGCCAGAAAACGACAGGCACAATCGCACAGGAATACGGGGATGTTCCCGCCGGTCGACCGGGCCGGAACCGTCTTTCCCCATATTCCAGGCTAAGAAGCGATGGTTGCACTGCTGGCAGTGGAACGGCATCATGCCGATCAACCCTGCGACGTGTTCCCGCGGCGATTGCGGACGGGATCGGAACACCGCGCGGTTCCGGCACCTTGGACAAGCGACCTGACGGCTCATGACGGTTTTGGGCCTCCACCACGGACAAGCGGGTTTCCACGTTCTCACGATCGAACTATAAAGACCTTTCCCCTACAGTCAAGTTGATTGGCATCCTGCGCAGCAGGCGACGAGCCGCCACAGGTATTCAGGGGAGGCGTGGGCTGCTAATCAGACTCAGCCTGCAACAGGTCCGGCTCGTCGGGCGATCCGGACTCGACGAGGCCGGCACGGAGATATTCCCGGTTGAGCACAGCGATGAATCGCGTGCTGATGCGTTTGGGGCAGACTGCTTCGCACTCGTATTGATTGCCGCAGGCACCGAATCCTTCTCGGTCCATTGCCTCCATCATCGCAGCGACTCGGCGAGCCCGTTCCGGCTTCCCTTGGGGCACCGTGCCAAGATGGGAGATCTTGGCCGCCACAAACAACGTGGCCGACGCATTCTTACACGCGGCCACACACGCTCCGCAGCCGATGCAGGATGCCGCGTCCATGGCGGTCTCGGCCTGCTCCTTGCCGATCAACAGCACATTGCCGTCGACCGCCCCACCCGTATTGACAGAAATATACCCGCCTGCCTGCATCAGCCGATCCAGCGCGCTCCGATCCACAACAAGATCTTTGATAATGGGAAAGGCCCGCGCGCGCCACGGCTCGATTGCAATCACATCTCCGCCGGAAAACCTGCGCATATAGAGCTGGCAGGTCGCCATGCCGCGTTCCGGGCCATGAGGCACTCCGTTGATCACGAGTGAACAACTTCCGCAGATCCCTTCACGGCAATCGTGTTCGAACGCCACCGGTTCCTCCCCCTTGAGAATCAACCGCTGGTTCACCCGATCAAGCATCTCCAAGAAGGACATGTCGGGACTGACCTCGTCCGTCTCATAGGTCACCAACCGCCCTGCCTCGTGCGGGCCCTGCTGCCGCCATATCTTCAGGGTGAGCTTCATCTCCGATTCATGTCCTTCTTTAGCGCCTCACGAGAGACGATTCACGCGGCTCAGTCACTGATAACTCCTGGTCGTCGGCTGCACAAATTCAAAAGCGAGCGGCTCCTTGTGCAACACGGGGGTATCGTCCTTCCGATATTCCCAGGCTGCCACATGGGCGAACCGTTCATCGTCTCGTTGCGGCTCTCCATCAGCCGTTTGAAATTCCTCGCGAAAATGGGCCCCGCACGACTCCTCTCGGTGCAACGCGTCATGGCACAGCAATTCAGCGAACTCGAGAAAATCCGCCACCCGGCCCGCATACTCCAGCTCTTGATTGAATGTCTCTCCCGATCCAGGGACGGCGACGTCTCGCCAAAACTCCTCGCGCAGCGCAGGAATCGCTTCCAGCGCGCTAGTCAACCCTGCCTTACAGCGGGCCATTCCGCAGTGATCCCACAAAATCCTTCCCACGTCCCGATGAAACGAGGCTGCGGTGCGGCGCCCGTTGGCTCGAAGTAATGTCGCCACCAAGCCGGTGACACACTCCACAGCCGCACGCGATGCGCGGTGCTCCTCAGCCACTGGAGTGGGCTTTGCCGACGCTAAGTAATGGCCGATGGTGTAGGGCAGGATAAAATATCCATCGGCAAGGCCCTGCATCAGGGAGCTGGCACCGAGCCGGTTTGCGCCATGATCAGCGAAATTCGCTTCGCCGATGACAAAGAGGCCTGGGATCGTGCTCATC
>DASUMN010000218.1:0-2065 GCA_036277675.1 Nitrospira sp.
TGTTCCGATGAGGAGGAGGATGACAACAGCAGCCAGTGTCGCTTTCATGATCGATCCCTTTCACCGTATGACAAGGATGGGACATGCCACCTGATGGACGATGGCGTGCGACACGCTTCCCAGGAGGAAGCGGTCGATTCCCTTGCGTCCGTGCGAAGCGACCACCACCAAGTCCATGGCTTGCGCCTGCTCTCCGACCATCGCCGCCGGATTGCCTACCGCCACCTTTGTGCTGACCGTATATCGGGAATCCAGCAGCTTGGCCGCAGTGGCCTTGACGAATTCCTCTGCATAGGACTCTGCGCCTTCCCACCAGGCTCTTGCCCCCAGCGCGTCATAGGGGCTGTCTAACCCGACGGGGACGACGGCATTGAGCACACAAAGTTCGACCGGCGTCGCAAACTGGTGACGGGTCAGCCACTGCGTGATTCGATCGGCGTCATCATGGCCTTCAATGGCGACCAGTACCCGCTTAATCGGCCGCACGGGTCCCTTGACGATCAACGTGGGACGAGATGCATGCGACAGCACGCGATGAGAGACGCTGCCGAGGACGGTTTCAGCGACACGGCTGCGGCCGCGCGCGCCAACGACGACGAGGTCGGCCGCGACGGTTTGAGCGCTGTCGAGAATGATCTGAGCGGGGCTGCCGATTTCATTGACCTTTCGCACGGACCCTACATCGGGCGGGACCATGGCGGCTGCGCGTTCAAGCAGTTGACGGCCTGCGTCCACCATCGCGTTACGAAAGTCGTCGTAGCCTTGCAGATTGGTCATCTCGGCTATGAGCGGCTGCTCGAAAAAACCGAGATTGACCCCGTGCACCAGTGTGACGTCGGTTGGATGATAGACATGAAACGTCTGGGTGACAGCGGTAAAGGCCTGGTCCGACCAATCGACGCCGATCGCGATTCTCATACGTGAGGCTCCTTCGTCTCTTCGTCAAAACAGAGGATGGGGCGATGTGCCGAACGGAAGCGTACGCGGCGAATCGCCGAGATTGCCGCGAATGCGCCACTCACCTTCTTCCATCACGAGGTAGTGCACTTCCTCATGCCAGCTGTCGATGGGTACGTACAGGCCACTGGTCTTGGACCGTGCCCACAGATGGCCGGTGCAGGTGACCTCCAGCACGGTCTGGCTTCCCGATCCGACCTTGGTGAATTTGCTGAGGATATGGGTGCTAGCAATCTCTTGATACTCGTCGAACAGGTCTTTCCAAACCTTGCGGATATCATCCTTCTTGAGCCCATGGTAGTTGTAGTGCTGAGAGTAGACGGCCATGACCCTGTCGAGATCATGGGCCTTCACCGCCTGTTCAGCCCGCTCGAATACGGCCACTACGGACTTGACGGTAACTTCGTCCACTTCGATCACGGAACCGGCCGGAACGACGATCTTGGCCTGCGCCGTACCTCCCGGGCCGGTCAGGGTCAGGCAAAAGCACATGAATAAAGCGGTGACGGCGGCATACATGTTCCGGCCTCCAACAGGCATCACATTCTCCCTTCCTCGTTGCATCACAGGCAGATTCTCCACCGGCTTCATCACAGACGCTCGCGAATCATACGGCTAGGCGGAGGAAGGCTCTGCCCGCTCGCGCATCGCTTCCTCAGCCAGGTTCAAGTACTCCACGACATCACGATCGTCGACCTGGGCGAAATCGACATAGTGATTTCCTACCGCCCAGAATGGGTCTGGTGTGGCAAGCACCACCAACTCATCGACTTGCGCGCGGGCTTCCAGGATGGTGTCCGTCGGGCCGACCGGAATAGCTCCAATCAGGCGTCGCGGATTCAGGCTTTTGATCGACTGGACCGACGCGAAGAACGTGGAGCCGGTGGCGATTCCGTCGTCCACGAGAATGACGGTGCGGCCGGTGAGCACAGGAAACCGGCGGTCTTGCCGATAGAGAGTCTGCCTGCGGACGATCTCCTCCTGCTGGGCTCGAACAAGTTGTGTGATGTCCGCCCGGGAGAGACGACAGGCCGCCATCGCTTCCGGATTCAGATAGACCACTCCCGTCTCGCCCACCGCGCCCAAGGCGTACTCCGGATTGTCCGGC
>DASUMN010000219.1:0-3386 GCA_036277675.1 Nitrospira sp.
AACACGCTCGGCGCCAACTCGACCGTTCCGACCTTTTTGTTCTGCCAATCGACGACATCAACTGTGGGCATAGCTTAACTCTTCTTTGACTTTCTTATGACGACGATTCCGTTTGCTGCACCTGGAATAGCCCCGCGGACAAAAAGAAGGTGCTCATCAGGCCTCGACTCGACGACCTTCAATCGTTGCGTCGTGATCCGCTCCGCCCCCATATGGCCAGGCAACTCTGTCCCCTTCCACACACGCGAAGGATATGAACTTGCCCCGATCGAACCGGGATGCCGGTGGAACATCGATCCGTGAGATTCCGGCCCGCCGGCGTAGTGGTGGCGACGAACCACGCCCTGAAAACCCTTTCCCTTCGAGACCCCGATGACATCGACCCAATCGCCCTTCTTGAAAATATCGACGGTCACCGACTGCCCGACCTCCGCGGCGCCATCCTTCTTAAACTCACGCAGCACACGGCTGGCAGGTGACTGACTCTTCTTGAGGTGTCCCAGTTCGGCCTTAGAAAGCTTGCGCTCCTTGACTTCGCCGAAGGAGAGCTGAACCGCCTCATAGCCATCGCGCTCTTTAGTCTTCACAGTGACAACTCGGCACGGCCCCGCCTCGATCACCGTCACCGGGGTCAAGCGATTTTGATCAAAGACCTGCGTCATCCCAAGTTTTTTTCCAAGCAATCCGTTTGTCATTCACTCACCGCGAGGCTGAAGCTGAGCTTAGCCCTGTCCTTCCTCACAACTTGATTTCCACATCCACGCCGGCAGCCAAATTCAACTTCATCAGCGAATCCATCGTTTCCGGCGTCGGCTCCATAATGTCCAGCAGGCGCTTGTGCGTGCGCATTTCAAACTGTTCACGCGATTTCTTATCGACGTGCGTCGATCGCTGGACGGTAATCTTCTCGATTCTGGTCGGAAGTGGAATCGGGCCAACTACCTTAGCCCCGCTACGCCGAACAGTTTCGACGATTTCCATCACCGACTGGTCCAGCACGCGGTAATCGAACCCGCGCAATCTGATTCTGATTCGCTGATCGACCTTCACTCGGAACCCCCGTTATTCATCGTCTGTTACTCGAAACCCCTCGGCTTCCATGTCAACCATGCTGACGCATGGCAGTTGACGAATACCCGCGTCTTCTTACGCCAGAATTTCCGTGACGACACCGGAGCCGACGGTCTTGCCGCCTTCGCGCACCGCAAACCGCAGCCCCTGATCCATCGCGATCGGGCTGATCAACTCGCCCGTCACACTCACGTTGTCCCCCGGCATCACCATCTCCACCCCCGGATTCAACTGCACAATCCCCGTCACATCCGTGGTCCGGAAGTAGAACTGCGGCCGATAGCCGTTGAAGAACGGCGTATGCCGCCCCCCTTCTTCCTTGGTCAACACATAGATCTCGGCCTTGAACTTCGTATGCGGGGTAATGGTCTTGGGCTTCGAAAGCACCATGCCGCGCTCGACGTCTTCCTTTTTCGTCCCCCGCAAGAGCACGCCGACGTTGTCGCCCGCCTGCCCTTCATCCAGCACTTTGCGGAACATCTCGACGCCGGTCACGATGGTGGTTTGCGTCGGCCGCAGGCCCACGATCTCGATCTCATCGCCGACCTTGACGATGCCCCGTTCGCAGCGTCCGGTCACCACGGTCCCGCGCCCGCTGATGGTGAACACGTCTTCGATCGGCATCAGGAACGGCTTCTCGATAGGCCGCTGTGGCGTCGGAATATACGTATCCACGGCATCGAGCAGCTTCAGAATGCTCGGCACACCCAATTCACCCTGATCGCCTTCCATCGCTTTCAACGCGCTGCCATGCACGATCGGGGTCTTGTCGCCGGGGAATCCGTACTTGGTCAACAGCTCCCGCACTTCGAGTTCGACCAGCTCCAGCAATTCTTTGTCATCGACCTTGTCGGCCTTGTTCAAAAACACGACGATGTAGGGCACACCCACCTGCCGGGCCAACAGAATATGTTCCCGGGTCTGCGGCATGGGCCCATCGGCGGCGCTGACGACCAAAATCGCCCCGTCCATCTGCGCGGCCCCGGTGATCATGTTCTTGACATAGTCGGCGTGGCCGGGACAGTCCACGTGGGCATAGTGCCGCTTGTCGGTCTCGTACTCGACGTGGCTGATGGCAATGGTCATGATCTTCGTGGCGTCGCGGCGCCCCTGGCTCTCGCTCGCCTTGGCCACTTCGTCATAGGGGATGAACTTCGCCATGCCCCGATCCGCACAAATCTTGGTCAACGACGCCGTCAACGTGGTCTTCCCGTGGTCCACATGCCCGATCGTCCCAATATTTACGTGCGGCTTCTTCCGCTCATATTTCGCCTTCGCCATACCGAAATCCTCCCTGCTACCTACAGTTCAATCAGCGGCAACTACTCGCCGCGATACTTTGCAATAATAGTCTCAGCAATTTGTCGAGGAACCTGGTCGTATCGATCGAATTCCATGCTGTACGTTGCCCGACCCTGCGTGCGCGAGCGAAGATCGGTTGCATACCCAAACATCTCACTGAGCGGGACAGATGCATCGATCGCCTGCGCACCGGCACGCACCTTCATCCCCTGCACCTTCCCACGCCGACCGTTCAAGTTGCCGATGACATCGCCCATAAAATCCTGAGGAACCAGAACTTCGACCTTCATTATCGGCTCAAGCAAAACCGGATCCGCCCTTTTGCATGCATCGGCAAATGCCATCGACCCGGCGATTTTGAAGGCCATTTCATTGGAATCTACATCGTGATATGAGCCGTACGTAAGTGTCACACGCACATCGCGCAGAGGATACCCGGCGATAACGCCAGCATCCAGCCGCTCCCTCACACCCTTTTCAACAGCCGGGATAAATTCCTTCGGAATGACACCGCCGACGATTTTATTAACAAACTCGAAGCCCTTACCGGACTCTGACGGCTCAACCGATAACACGACATGGCCATACTGACCGCGACCACCCGTCTGCTTGACATACTTAGCTTCCGCTTCAGCCTTCCGGCGAATCGTTTCGCGAAACGCCACTTCCGGCTTACCCACGTTGGCTTCGACCTTAAACTCACGCAACATCCGGTCAACGATAATCTCAAGATGCAGCTCGCCCATGCCAGCGATAATCGTTTGCGACGTTTCCTCATCCGTACGAACCCTGAACGAAGGATCTTCCTGCGCCAACTTCTGAAGCGCAAACCCCATCTTCTCCTGATCCTGCTTCGTCTTAGGCTCAATCGCCATCGCAATCACAGGTTCAGGGAACTTCATCACTTCGAGCAGGACCGGCTCCTTCTCTTCAGACAACGTATCTCCGGTCGTGGCACCCTTCAGACCGACAGCCGCCACAATATCGCCCGCATAGGCAATGTCGATTTCTTC
>DASUMN010000220.1:0-3643 GCA_036277675.1 Nitrospira sp.
TTCAAATCCCCCTCTGCGATCCGCCAATAGTCTCCGTTCATCTTTGTCACGAGCACTGGTGGATATCCACCGATCCTGCTGCCTCGTAACGTAGACATTCTCCGAGTCGGAAGAATGCGACGCACGAATGATTCTTATGCACCACACGTGCGCACCCGTCTGGGTGAATTCTCATTAAGGGGTGAATCTTCGACCACCGAACTAGTCATGGCATATCCATTGCTCATATGGATGAATGGCTGGAGGTGAAGTGTGGGTACAATACAAGGCCTCGGCATCAAGGGTGTGTTCACCGCTCTGGCGTTGACGATTGCCATCGCAGTCGTGGATTGGTGGATTCCTTCCGGTCCGGCGATTGCCGTGCTCTATGTGATTCCGGTGTTGATGGTAGCGCGGAGCGCTCAGTCTGGGTCCGCCCTGTGGATGGCTGGATTGGCAACCGGTTTGAGCCTGTTAGATCACTTCCGAACCGCCGGCTTCGCGACCATAGGCGAGCTGATTCCTGTCTTCCTGGGCCTATGGGCGGCGGCGATACTGGCTCCGCGGAGGAGACAGGACGCATCCGACGATTCCGCCGTGGCGCCGGATGTCGAGGAACAAGTACTCCGGCGCACAAAGGATCTTGCTCAGGCCAATAGAGACCTGGAGGCATTGCGCGCGGAAGCAGTGTCGCTGTTGGCGGCGCTCGTCAAGTCATCGAATGATGCGATCATCGGAATGAGCCTTGCCGGTACCGTGCGGAGTTGGAATGCCGGTGCCGAGCGTGTCTACGGGTATCGCCCTGATGAGATCATCGGACGATCCATTTCAGATCTGTGCCCACCGGACCGGCTGGATGAGGTGCCCGCCATGTTGAGCCGGATTGCGAAGGGCGAGCATGTCCATCATGTGGAAACGATCCAACGCCGGAAGCGGGGCAGGCGGTTCAACGTGTCCTTGACGGTGTCCCCCGTAAAAGATGCCGACGGGACCGTGATCGCGGCCTCCGCCATCGCGCGCGATATCACTCAGCGCAAGCGAATTGAGACTGCCTTGCGCGACAGTGAGGCGCGGTTTCACATGATGGCCGATACGGCTCCCGTGATGGTGTGGATGTCGGACCCGGAACAAGGTTGCACGTTCTTCAATAAACGCTGGTTGGAATTCACCGGACGGACGCTGGAAGAGGAATCAGGAGCCGGTTGGTTTCAGGGAATTCACGCCCAGGATCAGTCTCGATGCCGCGACACCTATGAGGAGGCGATCCGGCAGCAGCAGCCCTTCACGATGGAATATCGGCTTCGGCGTGCGGACGGAGCCTATCGCTGGATCGTCGATACCGGCGTACCGCGGTTCGAGCCGGACGGGGCGTTGAGCGGCTATATCGGGTCCTGCATCGATCTCACCGAGCGCAAAGAGATGGAAGACGAGTTGCGGAAGACTCTCAAGGAAAAGGAAAGCCTGCTCCGGGAAGTGCACCACCGGGTCAAAAACAATCTGCAGGTCATTTCGAGCTTGCTCAACTTGCAAATGGCGACGATCAAAGATGCACAGGTGGCCCAACTCTTCAAAGAGTGCCAGGTGCGCATTTCATCGATTGCGCTGCTCCACGACACGTTGCACCGGTCGAACGATTTGTCGAGCATCAACATGCCGGAGTATCTGCGGACGCTGACCGGACATGTGTGCCGATCCTACGGCGTCGATCCGTCTCACCTGACACTCGAATTGGCGGTGGAAGACATCGCCTTCGACGTGGACACGGGTCTGACGTGCGGCCTCATCGTCGATGAGTTGCTTTCCAACTGCCTGAAGCACGCGTTTCCCCACAGCCGGTCCGGACGGGTCACCGTGGAGCTGAGGACGGAGGAAGGTGAATGGTCTTTTCTGCGCGTGTCCGACGACGGGATTGGGTTGCCGCACGACGGGGTGCTGAACAATCCGGACTCGCTGGGACTCGAACTAGTGTCGTTGATGGCGGATAAACTCGATGGTACGGTCTCGCTTCAGAGCGGAACGGGAACGGAATGGCATGTGAGGTTCCGTCCCGTGCGGTACCAAGAAAGGATGTGACCCATGAGCCAAGCGACGATTCTCGTAGTCGAGGACGAAACGATCGTGGCCAAAGATATTCAGTGCACGCTGGCCCGGCTTGGATATCGGGTGCCTGCGACGGCCACATCTGGTGAAGAGGCGCTGCGGAAGGCCGCTGAAATTCGGCCCGATCTGATCCTGATGGACATCGTGCTCAAAGGACCGATGGACGGGGTGGAAACGGCTCGGGAACTGCGCGCGCGCTATGCCGTGCCGGTTGTGTATCTCACCGCCTACGCCGACGACTATGCTCTCGAGCGCGCAAAAACCACGGAGCCGGCGGGATATCTGCTGAAGCCGTTTCAGACGGCCGAACTTCGGCCCACGATCGAGATGGCGCTGCATCGCTCCGAGACGGAACGCCAGGCAAAAGAGAGCCTCCGCTGGCTCGCCACGACGGTGCGCTTAGTGAGCGATGGGGTGATCACGACAGATTGTCTCGGACACATTACGTACATGAATGCCGAGGCCGAATCGTTCACCGGATGGGAGGCCGGTGTCGCGGTTGGATATCCGCTGGAACTGCTGTTGGGACGAGTCGGCGGCGAGTCCGGATGCAGGGCTGGAAACGTCGCGGAACGGGCCGTCGCCGAGTGCCGAATCGTCCCGATCGAAGACCACGTGTTCATCACCAAAAGCGGCGCTTGCTGCGTGATCCAAGGCCGCGTCGCCCCTGTCGTGACGGAGGAAGGGGCCGTCATTGGGGCCGTGGTGGTGTGCCGTGCGCGGGCCGCGCCGCCTGTCGAACGGGGACGGCACCCCTCGCACGAAGTGGAAGAAATTCAGGACTGCGCCGTGTCGGCGATGCGCATCATCAATCTCTGTGCCTGGTGCAAACGGGTTCCTGACCCATCAGGGGAGTGGTATGATTTGCACACCTTCATCACGGAACGGTCTGGTTTGCAGTTCAATGGAGGGCTTTGCCCTGAGTGCATGGACCGGTGTTTTCCTTCGGTACCAGACCGTCCGCCCAGGACCGATCAGCCGGCTACAGGTTGCCGGTAATCGACTTCGATCGTGAATCCCAGGTCTTGAATCATGCCCCAGACTTCTGGGGCCGGGGCCCCTGGGGTCGTCAAGTAGCCGTTGACGAACAGCGAATCGGCCGGATAGAGCGCCAACGGCTGCAGGCTGCGGAGGTTGTGTTCACGGCCTCCGGCGATGCGAAGCTCGGTTCTTGGATGGAGGAATCGGAACAGGCAGAGCACTTTTAAGCAGCGCTGCGGTGTGAGATGGTCGGCCTGTTCCAACGGGGTCCCGGCGACCGGGTTGAGCATGTTCAAGGGAATGGAGTCCGGGTTCACATCCCGCAAGGCCATGGCCAGATCGACGAGGTCTTCATCCCGTTCGCCCATCCCCACGATACCGCCAGAACAAATTTCCAGTCCGGCCGCCCGCGCGTGCCTGATCGTCGCCAGACGGTCTTGAAAGGTGTGGGTCGTGCAAATTGACGTGTGAAAGGCTTCACTCGTGTTCAAATTATGGTTCACCCGATCGACGCCGGCGGCTTTGAGACGTTGTGCCTGCGGTTCGTTCATCAAACCGAGTGAACAGCAAATCTGAATCGGAA
>DASUMN010000221.1:0-11336 GCA_036277675.1 Nitrospira sp.
CAACCGCTCGACCTCAGAGAAGTCCTTGTGCTGAGCCTTTTCGATGGCGACTTGAGCGAGATAATTCCGGAGCACGTACTTGGGATTGACCTGGTTCATCCGCGCCGACCGCTCACCGTCTAGGCTCTGCTCGCTCCGCAGTCGATCGCGATACCGTGCCGCCCATTCGTCAAACCGGTCGCGGTTGAGAAACGACTCTCGCAGTTTCTCGTACGTCGCACCCTCGGCTGACGAGAAGGTGCTCAATTCACGGAACACCATCGTGTAATCGGCCTGACTCTCCTGGAGCAGACCCAGAAAGTCTCGAATCAGGATATCGTCTTCCGTGCGCTCGTCCACCAATCCCAATTTCGCCCGCATGCGGGTGAGGTACGTCTGCTCATAGAAAGGTTGATAGGTCTCAAGCACGGCCTTTAATGCCTCTTTTTCAACCAACGGCAACAGGGTCTGCGCCAGGCAACTCAGATTCCACAATCCGATATAGGGCTGCTGGTTAAACGCATAGCGGCCGTTGTGATCGGAGTGATTGCAAATGAAGCCGGCGTCGTAGTCGTCCATGAACCCGTAGGGACCGTAGTCCAGGGTGAGCCCAAGGATCGACATATTGTCGGTATTCATCACCCCATGAGCCCAACCGACCGCTTGCCACTGCGCAATGAGTGCGGCGGTCCGCTCGACGACTTCGGCAAAGAAGCGGGCGTACTTGTCTGGACCGGCTGCGAGATGCGGATAGTGCTGGCCGATCACATAGTCGGCCAGGACTTTCAGGTGTTCGTGCTGCTTGCGGTAATAGAAGATTTCAAAGGTGCCGAACCGCACATGCGACGGCGCCATGCGGACCAGCGTCGCGCCGGTTTCAACTTGTTCCCGATAGACCTTGTGGTCGCTCCCGATAATACACAGTGCTTGTGTTGTCGGAATACCCAACCCCTGCATGGCCGCACAACAGAGATATTCGCGGATCGTCGAGCGCAACACCGCGCGCCCATCGCCGTCACGCGAAAATGGCGTGAGTCCGGCGCCTTTGAGATGCAAATCCCACCGTTCGCCCCGTTCGTTCGTCGCTTCGCCCAAGAGAATCGCGCGGCCGTCGCCCAGCTGCGGAACATAGACCCCGAACTGATGGCCGGAGTACAGCATCGCCAGCGGCTCCATGCCCGGCACGAGCAGGCTTCCTCCGAACAGGCGGGCGAATTCCGGCCGTTCAGCTTCTTGAGGGTCCAAATCAATCAGCGCCGCGGCGGCAGCATTGAAGCCGACCAGATACGGCGGATCAGAAAAAGGCGTTGGATTGAGCTTGGCGTAGAAGGCCTCCGGCAGCCCGGCGTAGGTATTATCGAAGGTGAGCCGTTCAAGAGAGCGTTGCGGCATGGAGGGAGCATGACAGGGAAGGCCCCCCGCCTGCAAGACGGATCGATCAGCGGACGATGGGCTGGACTTCCCGGTCCATGGTAAAGACGAAGACCCGCTCGCCGATCTGGACGTCGATGTCGGTGAACACGGTGAGAATCTTGGCGCCGGTGATCTCGCTGACCTGTTCGCAGAGCTTGTCCCGTCCTTGCGCGATCAGGTTCTGCCGCAGCCGCTTGACCATATCGACGCCGTCCGCCGTTTTCGCCAGCTGGCGTTCGGCCGGTGTCAAGACGCCTTTCAAGCGGACGACGACGAGATCCCGGACGACGAAGGCGCGGACCTCGTCCGGCCCCCGGCCCATAAATTCCTGCTCGAACTTGATGATGGCGTTCCGGATCGAATTTTCCATGACGCGTCGAACTTCCCAGAAGCTTCTGCCGAGACGTGAGGCAGAAGACAGGAGGATTATAGGGGGGTCACTCCGGTTTGGACAAGCGCAATCTAGGTCTTTCGGGCCATATCTTGCTTGAGGAGAGGACTCATCGGTCGTCTTCTGCTTGACGCGCGTCTCCTCAGCGTATTATTCAATGGGCCGCTCGAATGACGAGCGGCGCTGTTACCCGTCGACGGTTCCCCGCTGGACGGGCAAGACGCCGAGAATGGTCCCTTCATCGGGCCGTAGGGTGGCCGGCAATTTAGGGTAGAGGCCGGTCGCAGTACAAGCCAATCGGAGTGCTTCGACGCCTTGTCGAGCAGATCGGTTGGCTTTTTTACTTTCAGGGTCCTTTTGAGGTGATGATGTCCGCTGTGTTGCTTGTGCCGCTGCTTCCATTGATCACCGCGCTCATCGTGAGTATCGGTGGCGAACCCACGCGCCACGCCCGTGCGAAAATCGCCGCCTGGCCGATCGGCGCAGCCTTCTGCGGTGCCATCATCACGCTGTATGTGGTGGCCACGGAAGGGCCCATTGCGCTTCGATTATACGATCCGGTCGCGTCCACTGTGTTGGCCGTTCCCATCGGCTTGTATATCGACCGGTTGAGTGCGGTCATGATGGTGTTGATTTCCGGAATCGGCACGATTATTTACACCTTCTCGGTCGAGTACATGTACCAGGATTCGCACGAGCGCCGGTATCTCGCCTTGATCGGACTGACCGTCTTTGTCCTCCTGTGCTTGGTGTCCAGCGCCAATCTCTTGATGCTGTTCGTGCTGTGGCAGTTGCTGAGTTACCTGCTCTATCTGCTCGTCCACAATCATAGCCACCAAGAGACGCTGAACAGCGCGTTTCGCACCTTCACGCTGTTGCGGGTCGGTGATGTCGCCTTCTTGGGCGGGACCGTGCTGGCGCATTCGCTGTACGGCACAGTGGAATTTCCTGATCTGTTTGCCGCCGCCGCGCGATCGACGGCAACCGTGTCCCTGTTCCCTGGCGTCGAATTCAACGGCGCAACGGCGGTCACCTTGCTGCTCCTCGTCGGCGGAATGAGTAAGTCCGCCCAGTTTCCACTGTACGGCTGGCTACCCCGGTATCTCTATGCCCCGACGTCCGTGACGGCTTTACTGCACGCAGGCATCATCAATGCCGCGGGATTTCTCATCAATCGTCTGGCCCCGCTCTTCGGGATGAGCTCGACCACTCTGCACGTCGCCCTCGTGATCGGAACGCTGACGGCCATCCTCGGCGCGACGATGATGCTGGTGCAAAACGACATCAAAAACATGCTCGGCTTTTCGACGATCGGCCAGATGGGCTACATGGTCATGGAATGCGGCTTGGGCGCCTTCTCGTTAGCGGTATTCCACCTGATCGCCCACGGTCTCTTCAAAGCGACGGTGTTCTTGTACAGCGGGAACGTCATTCATAAGGCGAGACAAGAGCCGGTCGTCCCCCATGCAAGGCATCAGGCGGAGGAAGCAGGCTACTCGCCCGTGACGTGGATGACGGGATTTCTCACAACTCTGCTGATCCCCTTGTTGATCCTGCTGGCGACGCACGGTGTGTTACAGATTCCGCTGCTGGAATCCCAAGGCACCGTCATCTTTCTCTTTTTCATCTGGATCACGTCGTCGCAAGCGATCCTGACGCTGACCCGATTGCGGGCCGTCGCTTCCTGGAAGGTGTCTGTGGCGATGTTGCTGACGCTCCTGTTCATCGTGTTCGTGTATCTGTTCGCCGTCGAATCGTTCACCGCATTCCTCTACCCCAACCCGGAAGAGGTGGCCTCGTATTTCAAAGCCGGCGATCTCCCGGACTGGCTCTTTGACCTCCTCCTCGTGATATCGACGCTGATCACGGTTGTGGGGTGGATCTATCTGTATATGCGAGCCTATGGCCGTACCGTGTGGACTCCGTCCTGGATCACCAGCGTCCGGATCCGCCTGTATGTGCTGTTCATCAATCGACTCTATGTTGACGCGGTCTTACATCGTGTAGGGCACACCTTGACATCCGTCATTCAACGCTTGGATAAGCGCGCCCAGGAACGCACGCTTTGACCGCTACTGGCATGACCACGCCACGTTGAGGGTGGCCGATGCCGGAAGACAGAGATGCATTGTCCGCAACGGCGCATACGCAGGGACCGTCAGTCTCTGCTTGACGAATATGGCGAACGCGTATTAATGGTTAGCCCCCCGTGGCGGGAGGCATGTCCACCGCCTGACAGAGAGAGGCCGAACGCTTTCAACCATCCGGGGAAATGACGTGCGTCCGTCACTGGTACTCATCGTTCCCTTTCTCCTCCTGACCGCCGCCGGTATCGTGATGATCGGTGGTGCGATGTCGCGTTTCACCCGCGCGAAAGCGGCCGCCTATCCCATCGGTCTGGCATTCCTCGGTGCGATCGGTACGCTGATCCTGGTCTCATCGCAGGGTCCCGTCACCGTTCGGTTCTATGATCCGGCGTCAGTCACATCCTTAATTATTCCCATCGGTTTCTATGTCGACCGGCTGAGCGCGGTGATGATGACATTGATCACGGGCGTCAGCACCATCATTTACTGCTACTCGACGAGGTACATGTACCAGGATGGTCATGCCCGCCGGTATCTCGCGTTGATTTGCCTGACCGACTTCGTGCTGATCTGCATGGTGTCGAGCGGGAATCTCATGATGCTGTTTCTCTTCTGGCAACTCCTCAGCTACCTGCTTTACCTGTTGGCACACAACCATGCCCACCCCGCGACATCGGCAGGCGCGTTTAAAACGTTTACGCTGCTGCGCGTTGCCGATACGGCGTTCCTTGCCGGCATTGTGCTCGCGTATCAGCTCTACGGCACGCTTGAATACCAAGAGCTGTTTGCCAGAGTGGCCGCCACACCCATGGCCCTTTCGATCCTGCCCGGGCTGCACGTCAGCGCGACCACGGCTGTGACGTTCCTCCTTTTTATCGGCGCGATGGGCAAATCCGCTCAGTTTCCTCTGCATCTGTGGCTGCCGGGATCGCTGTTCGCTCCCACGCCGGTCCACGCCTTGCTGCACGCGGGCATCATCAACGCCGGAGGCTTTCTCATTAACCGCCTCGCTCCGCTCTTCGGTCTCAGCTCCACAACGCTGCATGTGGCGTTCGTGGTGGGTACGCTCACCGCGGTGTTCGGCGCCGCCATGATGCTGGCGCAAAACGATATCAAGAAAACACTCGGCTTCTCGACGATCGGCCAAATGGGCTATATGATCATGGAGTGCGGCTTGGGCGCCTTCTCGCTGGCCGTCTTCCATCTGATCGCGCACGGTCTCTTCAAAGCGACGGTGTTTCTCAATTGCGGCAATGTCATCCATAAGGCGCGACAGGAGCCGCATTTCCCCCACGGAGACCAAGCCGATGGTGAGGCGGGATTTTCCCGTTTGACTTGGTTGACCGGGTTTGTCACGACTCTCTTTATTCCGTTGCTTATCTTATTGGTCACGCACGGAGTCCTCCGCATTCCATTGTTGGAATCCCAAGGCACCGTCATCATCCTCTTTTTTATCTGGATCACGTCGTCGCAAGCGATCCTGACGCTGACCCGATTGCGGGCCGTCGCCTCCTGGAAGGTGTCTGCGTCGATGTTGCTGACGCTCCTGTTCATCGTGTTCGTGTATCTGTTCGCCGTCGAGTCGTTCACCGCATTCCTCTACCCCAACCCGGAAGAGGTGGCGTCGTATTTCAAGGCCGCTGATCTCCCGGACTGGCTCTTCGACCTCATTGTCGGAATGGCCGCGCTCATGACGATCCTCGGCTGGACATATCTGTATATGCATGCCCACGGGCGGACCATCCGAATGCCGGCCTGGATTGACGGACTGAAGATTCGCCTTTATACGGTGTTCCTGAATCGGATCTATGCCGATGAGTTCTATCAACTGGTCGGCTCAACGACTTCGAAACTGGTTCATCGGATCGACAAGCTGGAACGCGGGTGGTCTCGATGATGGACGTGTTTTTGCCATGGTTGTTCGCCGGGACCCCGTTCGCGGGCGCACTCGTCTGTCTGGCCTTGTGGTCCGATCCCTACCGCGTGAGAATGTCCGCGATCGTCTGGTCCGTCATCACCCTTGCGTCGATTGTCGGACTTGCCAACCGGCTTCCGGCTCCGCCTGATGGTCTCTTACCGCTCTATTTGCTGCCCGTTGCAGCCGTGGTGTCCGCATTAGGCCAGCCCGTTCACGAGAACCATCGGCTCTCCTGGGCCATGACCTTGGTCTTTCTCGGATTGGGTATGGGCGTGCTCACAGCGGGGAATCCGTTCGGCCTGCTGTGCCTGATCTCGCTCATGCTGATCATCATGTTCCTGCTGTACCGTCACCACACCACACTCTGGCCCATCTCCTGGTGGGGCATCGGGTCCTTCGGTGGCGGTGTCGTCGGCACAGGCCTTTCTCTCGCGGCGGCGCCACCCATCTCCTCGGTGGCATCCTTGGCCGCGTGTGCCGTGCTGTTACCGCTCATGCCTTTTCATCATGGATATCTCACGGCGCTGACCAGATTGCCGGGCAGCTTACCGCCGTTCATTGCGTTGCTGCTGCCCGTGCTTGGCCTTCACGGCTTGGCGACAGCCATGCCGACGATCCCGAATGAATTCATTGCGGTCGTCAGCCTCTTGGCCCTGGCCAGCTCGCTGTATGGCGCGATCAAAGCGTTAGCCCAGTCGCGCGTTCGTCTCATGCTGGGTTACGGCAGCGTCTCGTTTTTTTCGATCCTTTGGTGGTTTGTGGCCGGAGCTCACGCGGCAACGCCTCGCGCGTCCGTACTGGCCGGAGCGGTCGGTCTCGCGACCGGCGGACTGTTGGTTGCTTGGCAAGTGATCCGCACGAGATACGGCGACGATGTAGACCCGCAGGCCATCAGCGGGTTGGCATTCCCTATGCCGAGCTACGCGGTGCTGCTGTCGCTGCTGGGACTGGCGGCGATGGGAATCCCGCCTTTCGGGGTCTTCGCGGGGTTCATGGGGCTGCTGCTGACCGCACCACCCGCTTCAACAATCGGCCTGTTCATCGCACTCACGGCCTGGCTTGCCGCCTCGTGGTACATCATGCAGATGGTGCAGCAGTTGCTCTTCGGCGCCCGCCGGCCGGATTTACGCTATGCCGATCTCCGGCGTCCCGAATTTACTTCGCTGTTGATCGTGGTGCTGGCCCTGCTGGCGCTTGGCTTGGCTCCTATCAGCTGGTATGCATCGGATCAGGTTCCGAATAAGACCGACGCCATGGAGCGATCTCTCGCATGGAACGGCTAGAGCACGTGACCGACATTGAATCCAGGCGAATGGAACTGCGGGGAGTCGTCCGCCTTGCGGGGGAGGTCATTGCGCAGTACTGGCCGATGCGGACCTTCGTACACCACAATCCATTGCATGGCATCGAATATCTGCCGTTCGAGGAGGCCGTCAGGCGCGGGAAACAATTCATGGGCGGCAACGGCTACCTGCCCAGTCATCTGTACCGTGAGTACCTGAAGGCCGGCCGAATCAAGCCGACTCATCTTGAGCATGCGCTCAAGCCGCTCGTCATCGATAAGCATGTGACTATCGGTTCCCACATCGTCACGCACGGCTCGGTCTTGCGTGCCTGTCTGGCCGAGGGACTGTGTGCGCAGACCATGGAGCCGCTTGACGATCAACTGGACGATCCCGACAAGCCATTGATCGACGCACTGGCTCGTAAGCTGGAACTCGCACTCCTTCCTTTTTCACTGGATGACCGAATCCGCAAAGTCGTGGATGAGAACCACGCCGCCCTCTGTCGATGGCTCACGCTTTCGCACTGGTGCGACGACACGCTCGGCACACAGATCGTCCAGCAGATCAATGAACAAATGATTAAGTGGTGCGGAGCCTTCCTGGACGAGGGCCATGCCACGTGGGTCATGCCGGGGCGTGAACAGGGGCTCTATGGAGCCTGGAAGGCCATGGCCTCTCACGAATGGTCTCCCTGTGGGATCAAAGACAGTTGCAGGAAGATCGCGCAGCTGCCGGATTATCCTGAGGACGCGTGCCTAGAAAGCCTGGATGCGCTGGGGATTCCCGCCGAGCGTCTACAAGATTACTTGTCGTTACAATTGACTGTGCTGCCCGGCTGGGCCGGCTTCATCAAATGGCGAGGCGAAGAACGGGACTATCCTTGGCAACAAGCCAATCCCGCTGGCCTGGTGAAGTTTCTGGCGATTCGTCTCTGGTATGCGCGCGAACTGGTCCAACAAGCGTGCAAGGACTACCTCGGCATCAACGGGCGTTATGAAGCCGTGATGGCCTACATGCGCGACTATCCCGAAGAATATTATCTCCGACGGCAGCGGGTGGCCGGCCGGTTGCCCGCCCTCTATGCCGAGGAAGTCGACCGGCTTTCGCATCGGAGAGGGCAAAGCTGGAACCATATCCTCACACGGTACCGTGCCGAAGTTATTCCCCGGCTGCAAGCGGCGTCGCGTCGTGGAGCCGCGCGACGGCTTCTCGCCTTGGCCCATTCCTTGAACATCGATGCCGGCGCGTTCGTTGAAGGCGCCCCCGCGGATTTCAAGCACCTCGTCGATTGGATGGAGGCCTTTCCCGAATCGGAGCATGGACCGGTGTGGCTCAAGGCCTTGGAGGCCGGCTATCAGGAACAGCTGCTAGGACAGTTACGCGCGCGCACCGAGGTCAACGCGTCGGCTGAAACGGCGCGCCCGTATTCCCAGTCGGTCTACTGCATCGACGTGCGTTCGGAACCGTTCCGCCGCCACCTCGAGTCGGTCGGTCCCCACGAGACCTATGGCTTCGCCGGCTTCTTTGCCGCGTTCATCCGCTACCGGGCTTGGGGAAAAGAACACGATACCGAGCAGTTCCCGGTGATTATGCGGGCAAAGAACGAGGTGCGGGAGATTCCGCGCAGCTATCTCGATCATCAGGTCTCGCTGCACGCGGCGCGCGCCAAGTGGGTGCATGCGGGCCATACACTCTTGCACGATCTAAAGGAAAATGTCGTGACCCCCTATGTCATGGTGGAGTCGCTGGGCTGGTTTTACAGCCTGCCGATTTTCGGCAAGACATTGGTTCCGACGCTCTATCAGCGCTGGGCTGCCTGGCTGCGACGCCTGTTCGTCCCGTCTGTGGCCACCACGCTCACCATCGATAAGCTGGCGCCGGGTGAAACCGCCCAGATGCTCGAAGCGGAACAACACGCCGTGATTCGGGAGGCCTTGCATGAACAGTTCGGGCTCCGCAGCTCCCGTATCACGCCCGCGCTTGTCGAAGGCTTGCGCCAGCGCGCGCTGACCGCTGAAGTAGACCCGGAGCCACCGATCGCCGCCGAAGAGATCGAACGGGCCGGACTGACACCGAACACGATCGGCGCGTTCGTCGAGACTCTGCGGCGGCAATACGATCTGACGGCACGATCCGCGTCACGACACAAGGAGCGGCTCACCAGAACCGGCTTTACGTTGGAAGAACAGGCCCTGACCGTTGACACTGCGCTTCGGATGATGGGACTGACCAAGAACTTCGCGCGGCTTGTCCTCTTCTGCGCCCACGGGAGTACGTCGGACAATAATCCCTACGAATCGGCGCTTGATTGCGGGGCCTGTGGAGGCAACGAAGGCAAGCCTAATGCGCGAACCCTCGCGATGATGGCAAACAGTCTTAAGGTCCGCGAGCGAATCGCCAAACTGGGGATCGAGATTCCATCCGACACACATTTTCTCGCCGGCCAGATGGACACGACAACCGATACCGTACAACTGTTCGACCTCGAAGACGTTCCGCCCACCCATCGCACAGATATCGCCCGGCTCCAAGACGGCCTCAAAGAAGCCTCTGCGCTCACCAGTCAAGAACGCTGTGCCCGCTTTCCGGATATCCGGCAAGTCCTCAAGGAAGCGGACGCCGAAATGCATGTCCGCAGGCGAAGCGTGGACTGGAGTCAAGTCAGACCGGAATGGGGCCTCTCAAACAATACGTCGTTCTTGATCGGGCGGAGGGAGCTGACAAAAGGACTCGATCTGGGCGGGCGCGTGTTCCTGCATTCGTACGATTACCGCGAAGATCCGAGCAACCGACTCCTCGAAGTACTGCTCACGGCACCGCAGGTCGTGGCTCAGTGGATCAATATGGAACATTACTTTTCCGCGGTGGACAACGAAGTCTATGGAAGCGGCAGCAAGATCTATCACAACGTGGTCGGACGGCTCGGCATCATGTCGGGCCCCTGGAGCGATCTCCGACTGGGATTGGCGAGGCAAACTGTCATGAGCGGCGAACGCCCCTACCATGAGCCCATGCGGCTCATGACGATCATCGAAGCGCCTCGGGAGCGGATCGACAAATTGATTGCGCGGCACGAAGTGCTGCGGCACTACTATCACAATGAATGGGTGCACCTCGTCGCGCTCGACCCGGAAGACCGGATATGGTATCGGTATCGCCCCAGCGGCGAGTGGCACGCGATCGCTCTATAAGCAGGCGGGAAAGGAGACGGAGAGATGAGTTTGACGTTGCATCCGATGAAGGAAATCCGCGTGATTGTGGCGGGGGAACACCGGTCGTTCGTGACCGAATTGCTGGATCGTGTCAAAGCCACCGGCTACACCATCATCGGCAATGTATCCGGAAAAGGCCATCACAGTATCCGCGAGTCCCACTTCATGTTCAGTGAGCAAGAAAGCCTCGAGATGATTATGACCGTCGTGCCGGAGGAAAAAGTCGCGCCGATCCTGGCCGGGTTGAAACCCCTGTTCGAGCGGCACTCCGGCGTCATGTTCGTCGCCGACGTGGCGGTGAGCCGGCTGGAATATTTTGGGAAGAAACCGACGGCTAGCTGACTTCAAGCTCTACGCTGGTTTCGCGATCATGCTGCGATCCTCACAGTTTAAAAGTCCAGAAACAGATTGAGCGAGAGCACGTGGTTCATATTATCGACGGTGGCTTTGTTGATGTATTGATTCATATATCCAATTTCGACCAGCACCGGAGGGAGTACACGGTAGCCGACTCCGGCAAAGCCACGGTTTTGATCAAACCCCTGCTTGGCACCCCAATTCGTATCATTCAGATGGATGAAGACCTCGTCCCATCCAACGAGGCTGACCGGCTGATAAAAGGGAAGCGGCCAGCTGAGCCTGAACATATGACGAAATCGCCCGCCGGTTTCGTTACCGTTGGTTTGCCAACGCTGCTCAAATCTGGTTCGGCTGGTGAAGGCGCCGAGAGGGGTCGCCCCTGACCACATGTACTGCTGCCAGATCCTGTCTTCATGGATATTGTCGCCGGCTGCCGGAAAGTTGATCACATGGGCATACCCGATCCAGACCGTCGAGTGATCGGTCAGCGCGTAGCCGATCCCTGGGCGGATCAAGAGTTGATCCATGTCTTCGCCCTCTTCCCTCGACCGAGGCTGAACTTCTGCCCACCACCGCCATTGTTTGAGGCCGGGCTCGATGAATCCAAAATTGCCCCTGGCTGTGACGTTTCCCCAAATTCGAAAATCATCCAGCGTTTCCGCCCACGCCTGCGGGGAAGCGATCAGCACC
>DASUMN010000222.1:0-4099 GCA_036277675.1 Nitrospira sp.
GACGAAGGTGCCGTCAGTCAGGTCGGCGGCGGTGAGATCAGCGCCCTCCAGCTGGGCTCGTTCAAACGTGGCTTCGCGCAACTTCGCGCCGGCCAGATCAGCATTGAAGAGCGCAGCCTCATCGCCGATGGCACGGAAGAGATTCGCGCCGCTGAGTTTGGCACCACGGAGATCGGCTCCGGACAAAATGCTGTAATCCAGGGCCGCTCTCGAAAGATCGGCTTCCGCCAGGCTGGCCTGGGAGAGATTCGCTTGATGCAGATTTGCCTGTCGCAAGACGGCCCCTTCCAGTTGGGCCCGCTCCAGATTCGCCCCCAAGAGCATGGCTCGACTCAGGTCTGCCTGGCAGAGCTCCGCGCGTCTGCCTTCCGGATTGCTCCGCTGTTCCATCCATCGTTCGTGAGCGCGCACCACCGTCCGCAAGACATTCGCCGGGACGGGCTTCTTCTTGTAGAGGCTCTCGCAAGGAGCGACCACCGGGGTCGCCGCGTGAAGGTTCACAGGGCCGGCTGCCATGATTGATGCGCCGGTCAGTCCAATGGACAGCGTGAGAACCATCCTCAGGGCCGTGGAGGAAGCTCGATTCATTTTGCATCTCCTTTTAATGTTACAGGGCATGGTCGATGGTTTGGGCTAACGTCTGCAGAGCCGAAGAGATCTGGACTGCATGCATTGGAGCCGTCCCGAGCGCACGGAGGGATTCGGGGAGTCGGGCGAGCTGTGTTGCCGTGTGCCGGCGCAGGTCAGCCAGACTTGGGGAAGGAGCGATAGCCTATGGCAGAAAACCAAACCCTCTGGGTTCCGGACCATCAGCCATCGGCTATATGCCATATGCTCTTCTATCCCGGAGATCACTGTCCCTGTTGCGACAGGAGGCGAACATAAGCCAGTACGTCCTGCATTTCTTCATCGGTGAGCTGCCCGCGCCACGAATGCATCGGACTGAAGACGATGCCGTGCTCGATGGTTCGCAAGAGCTCCTCATCGGACTTCAGAAAAGACCGGAATCGGTGAAAATCCGCCGGCTCAACTTTTAAGGAAGCGGCGGCGGGCCCGTCTCCTCGACCACCGGAGCCGTGGCACTCCAGACAGTGCCGTGCGTACAGTGTCTTTCCACGGATGACGTCAGAAGGATATTCCTGGGCATAGAGGGACGACATCGATGGGCTGATCAGTAGGAGAAAGCCTGCTAATCCGGAGAAGACGAGACGATTTCCCCTTCGGTCCATGATGGTCATTATCGTAGTCTGTAACTTTTTCAACATGCGGTTAACTCTTCTTGGTGGTGTGGGCAATAAACGGACTAAAGAGTTGCTGTAGCTTCTTGCTGCCGCATGCCGGACAGGCCACTTCGCCCCGTTCATGTTCTTTCAACGTGACAACGATCAGCGACTCCTTCCCACAGTCCAGGCACTTGTAGTCGTACATCGGCATAAGCGGCCCCTTTTCTTAGTTGAAAATCATCAGTGGATAGCGGCCGTGGTGCAGGAGGGCATGGGAGACACTGCCCAGCACCAGGCGTGTCACGCCGTGGCGTCCGCGGGATCCCATGAGAATCAGATCCGGATTCAAAGCCCCGGCTTCCTGCAGAATCCCCTCGACGGGCGTGCTGAGCGTGGCGGTGACACGGGTTCGATAGCCCAGCGTGGCCAGCTTTGCGGCGGTGTCGTTCAGGGAGTCTTGTGCGTGGCGCAGCGCATGGGTCTCCATGTCCTTGGCCGAAGCGGCATCCACCGGCCAGGGCGGCCTCGTGTGCGGCAAGGCGGTAAACAGGGTGATCGTCGGCGGGTCACGAAAGGGAGTTTTCTCGAGAAATCGCAGGGCATGTTCCGCATCGTAGGTCCCCTGCACGGGGAGCAGAATCTGGCTCAAGGTTTTCAACGGACCGTGGAGAATCAGTTTCGCGCCGGGGGCGAATGTCAACACGCGATGAGCGACACTTCCGACCAGCCGTTCCTTGATCGGGCCGAGGCCGCGGGTGCCGAGAAGAATCAGGTCGATCTTCAGTTGCTCGGCCAGCATGACGATGTGATCTGCCGGGGAGCCGACGATCAGGTGTTTCGTCACCGGGCCGATTCCCATCGGGAGCAGCGACACGATCCGCTCCAACAACCGGGTGCCATCCTCCCGCATATTGCGCTCGACGGTCGCATAGAGTTCCTGTGTCACCTCCGGCATCATCATCGGATAGGCCGGAGTCGGAACATCCAGCACGTGCAGGATGTGCAGTTCTTCTGCGCGGCTCAAGTATTTGAGCGACCGCACGGCCTCGTAGGAGTTGTCGGAACCGTCTACTGCGAGCAAAAGTTTCATAGGCATCGCCTTCTTTCGTGGAATGTTGATTCATTCCGTCATACATGCGTCACTCCGGAAGGAGGACGGTTGCAATCATCAGATAAATTCCCACGCTCAAGATATCCTGGACGACCGTGGCCACCGGTCCGCTGGCGAGGGCCGGATCCGCTCCAAGGCGCGCCAGCCCCAGCGGCAGAATGCTGGCGATGACGGTGGCGGCAACCGCCGTAACCCCCAGTGAGATTCCCACCACCATCGCCAAAGCCGGTTGTCTGTTCCAGAGCCACAATCCACCGGCAGCGACGACTGCGACGATCGTTCCGATGGATGCGCCGATCAATGTCTCTCTGGTCAGTTGTGCCCACAAGGGGACATCCCCATAGGCCAGCCGGCGGACCAAGACCGTTTCTGTTTGCGTCCCGACGGCGTCGGCCATATACACGACCAGGGGAAGAAAAAACGCGAGAGACACCTCCCGCCTGAGTGAAACTTCAAAAGCTGAGGCGACGCCCCCGGCCAAGAATCCTCCCGCGAGGCCAAGCATCAACCACGGGATGCGTGCGCGTACGGCGGTGAGCGTCTGCTGTCCGGCGTTCGACAGATGGAGGTGGTCTATTCTGCTTACACCGCCCATCCGTAGAAAGTTGTCCACATGTTCGTCATGCAACAGGGCCAAGAGCCGTCCGATCGGAATGGCGCCCAAAAGGCGGCGACGGCCGTCAATGACGGCGACGTCCGCATCATGACGCTCGACCGCGCGCAACGCCACGGTCTCGGCCGCGTCGCCCGGAAGCACCTCGATCGGCGGAAGGCCTTCGAGTTCGGCCAGTGCGGTCTGTTCCTTCGCCTGGAGCAACCGTTCGATCGGCACCTGGCCAACCAGCGCGGCCTGGTCGTCAACCAGATAGACATGGCCCACTTCTTCCCAAGTATGGCGTCTGAGCGTAGCCATCGTCTCGCCGACTGTGTGGCGCCGGTCTCCTCTCGGAATGTCCACGGTCATCAGTTCAGCGGCGGTTGCCATCGTGCCCTCGCGTACTCGGTGGACGATGCCTCATTGACAGTCTGCCGGACAGAAGAAGATGAAATAGATGGTGATCGCCACCCCACCGCTCCAAGCAACAACCAGCGTTCGCGTGTCATCGGTCCCTCGGTGGACAGAAGGTCAGCAAGTCCAATGCCGTCCTAGGCGTAAAAGGCGAAACGTGAAAAGTGAAAGGAATCCGGGGCGGTTTAGAGGCGCTGTTTTCTTGCCTCTCACCATTCGCTTCTTACACGTCACGTCCTGTGGCGCGTTTTGCTACAGCAGAGGAATGGCTGCTGTAGCGGAGCTCCACTCCCGGAAGACCGAGGGCTGATGGCTTGTGACGTATGGCCGAAGTGAAAGGCTTCGATCTTGAGCGATTTTCCTTCTCGTGCCACAAGCCATTCGCCATATGCTCTTGGCTCTTACGGTGGCACCGGCCTTGCTCAGTTCCTCTTTGGCGCCACTTAATTGCTAGCTAGAAGGAGCGCGTATGGGGCAAGACACTGGTCTTTTCAAGAAAATCCTGGTTCCGGTCGATTTTTCTCCCTGTTCAGATGAGGCGTTCCACGTCGCCTGTGACATGGCGCGCCTGTGCGGGGCAGGCCTGACGGTGCTGCATGTGATCGACATGGGAACCCTTGAATCGTTCAATCGTCTGGGCTTGCTGGCAGTTCCGTCCGATGCTGCCCTGCAGCGGCGGCGATTGCGGCATCATGCCCGGTTGAACGTGCGCCGGTTGCTGGAATCAGCGGTGGCCAAAGGAGTGGACCTCACGCG
>DASUMN010000223.1:0-3047 GCA_036277675.1 Nitrospira sp.
AACCGGTGACGTTTCAAAATCGTGAAGAAGCTGGCTGCCGGCTGGTCGAACGATTGCTCCACTATCGTGATCGTCCGGCAACCCTCATCCTGGCGCTCCCTCGCGGTGGCGTAGCGGTCGGGTACCAGTTGAGTCTGGGACTCCATCTTCCGCTGGATGTCTTCATCGTCCGCAAGTTGGGAGCACCGGGTAATCCCGAATATGCTTTGGGGGCCGTAGGCGAGAGCGGAACGGTCTATCTGAATCCCGAGGCGAGTTCGGCATTTCGCCTCTCCCAGACGGACATCAAGAAGTTGGTTCGCACACAGGAAGAAGAAATCGTTCGACGACAGGCGCTCTATCGGCAGGACCGCCGGCTACCTGTGCTCACCGGCCGCACCGTTATTCTCGTCGACGATGGCATTGCCACCGGCTCCACGTTTTTTGCATCAGTCCAATCCATCAGGGAGCTGAAGCCCCACCGCCTCATTGGAGCGATCCCGGTCGGCCCGACGGAGACCATCCGGGAAGTCCGCACGCTGGTGGATGAATTGGTGGTCCTAGCCACTCCGGACCCATTCTGGGCGGTGGGAAATCACTATGTCGACTTTGCGCAAGTCAGCGATCAAGCGGTGGTGGAGTACCTGAATCTGGCGGAGGAGGCGCTGCAGGAACGTGCGCAGCCGTCCTCCGCATAGCGCGTGACTCAATATTTCGTGAAGGAGCAACCATGGTCGCAAAGACTAGAACACCAGCCGGTCTGGGCACCAGACGAGACCGGACCGTTCAGGAGTACCAGCACGACACCTATAAATTGCGCGGGAAGCTCAAGGAACCGACTGTCTGTTCCGAATGCGGGGCGTTGTTTCACAAGGGGCGATGGACCTGGGGCTCCGCGCCAGCGAACGCCGCTGAGATTGTCTGCCCCGCATGTCTACGGATCCGAGACAAATATCCCAAAGGCTTGGTCACCATCAAAGGTGGGGTCAAAGACAAGCAGCACGAGCAAGTCATCGGCTTGGTGAAGAATACGGAGGAGATCGAGAAAAAAGAGCACCCTCTCTCGCGCATTATGTCGATCGAGACCACACCAGAAGGCCTCGTCATTTCCACAACCGACACCCATTTGCCCAGACGTATGGGCGAGGCGCTGAAGCACGCCTATCACGGCGACTTGGAGTTGCACTACGACAAAGCCGAAGATTTCGTGCGCGTGACCTGGACGCGATAAGCGATGGACACCCGGAGTTCGTGAGACCAGAGAGGGAGGAGACATGACAAGTCGAGGCCGGAGAATAGGCGCCGCTTTTGCGGCACTGGCGATGATCATCGTCTCACTTGGTGTCATGGGCCCAGCGGGGGCCAAGATCGTCGTTCCGGACGGCTCCGTGATCGAAGTGGACGATGCCACCGTCAAGTCCGTCGTGGCCATGTTTGAGCGGGCCGAGCAGGCGGTCAAGGGCCATGACCTCGATGCTGTCATGGCGGCCTACTCCTCCCAATACAACTATCACGGCCTCAAGAGAGACGACATCCGCAAAGTGTGGAAAGACTTGTTCGACGAGTATCAGGAAATTGCCAGCACCCACCTGCTGACCAGGTTCACCAAGGTTGGATCCGGGAGCCAAGCCCTGCTGGAGGTCACCTGCACCGGCCATCTGTGGGCACGGTCCAAGACCAGCGGCCTGTACATACCCATCGACAGCTGGCACGAAGAGGTGCACTACCTGGCGCTCGAAGGAGGCGAGTGGCGCATACGCGGGAATCTCGGTGATACGCCGCGCGTACTCCCGTTCGGCACGTCCCCCCATCCATTGTTTTGACAGGAGCAACGAGCATGCGAATCGCCATTGGTGTCGATTGGTCGGACCAGGCGTTCACCGCCGTCACCCAGACGTTTCATCTCTACCATCCGACGGACGTCACGCTGGTGCATGGAGTCAACCTGGGATTGTTCGAGCAGCCGATCATCGCCGAAGCAACCAATCTGCAGGGGTACAACGACTTTCGCAACGCGATGGTGGACGCCGGGCACCAACTGCTCAACCGTACTGCCGCCATGATTCCGTCCGACGTGAAGACGTTAAGAAAGATCAATGAGATCGGCAGCCCCGCCCAGGTCATTCTCGACAGTGCCCACACCGTCTCGGCCGACCTTGTCGTCGTCGGCGCGCGAGGCCGCAGCCGTGTTGCTGAAACCGTGCTCGGCAGCGTGTCCCATCGTGTGTTGTCGCATGCGTCCCGCTCGACGTTGATCGTCAAAGGGCCGACGCACCCGATCCAGCGGGTGTTGGTCGCTGTGGAAGGCCGTGATGATGCGGAGCGGACCCTACAATGGCTGACTCGATATCGATTCGCCGCTCCCGTCGAGTTGTGCGTGCTCAACGTCGTGGTGCCCATCGGGCTGGACAGCCCCTACGATGCGCTGGGCGTGAAAGCCTGGCAGGAAGGCGCGGAGACCTACGCGGAGGAATTCGTCAAAGACTCCGCAGCCAAGCTCTTGGATTCACAATATACCGTCAGCACTAAGGTGGCGGTCGGCAATCCGTCGGCGGTTGTGGAAGAGATGGCGCACAACACGGATCTGGTGGTGGTCGCCTCACACGGACGCACAGGGCTCGCCCGCTTCCTCCTGGGAAGTGTGTCCCACACCATCGTCCATCACGTGACCTGTCCGGTACTCGTCATCCGGTGAAAGGGTTCGAACGATGAAACTGACGCTCACCGCGGTCCTGATCCTCATCTTCGCCTGCACCTCCTGGGTGTCCGCGCAAGTCCAGCGAGGCAATCCCAAGGCCGGCGAGAGCGTGTATCAACAGCAGTGTCTCCGTTGCCACGGCACCAATTTGGATGGGAACGGCCCGGACAGCCGGGACTTGATCGTCCGGCCCGCCGATCTCCGTTCCGCGATCACCCGATCCAAGACCGATTGGGAATTGCTCGTGGCGATTTCGAACGGTGTCCTATTCAGCCCCATGCACAGCTTCCGCGGCAAGCTGACGGACGAACAGATCCTGGACGTGTTGTCCTATATCAGAGCCATGTCGCCGCCCGACATCGTCAGTTAG
>DASUMN010000224.1:0-6865 GCA_036277675.1 Nitrospira sp.
CTTGAGAAGGGAGAATGCCGAGGCGCTTCGGCAAAGTCCTGCGGTGAGAAACATGACGGCGAACCCCACCCAGAGGGCCTGCTGCTGGTCGCAATAGCTCAGGAGTACTCCGCCTGAGGAGAGTGTGAGGAAGCTTGTCAAGGCCATGATGCGCGATCGTCGCGCGAAATACATGCCCCGCTCGTCGGCGTGGAGACGATCGGTAATGAAGCTGTTCCACGCAGGCGACGTGAAATGGGTAAAGGTGAAATACAACGCGACGCCTGCAATCAGCAGCCAAGGGCCGAACTCGGGCCAGAGCAAGGGCAGAACCAGAATTGGGATCCACGAAACGGACTGCCCGATAAGCCCCCAAAAGATCTGAGTCTTGCGGGTAGGAAACCAGTGTGACACCTTCACTGAGACGAGTTGTGCCCAAGCCCCCAGCAGCTGTGGCATGGCAGAGAGAATACTCAAATGCAGCGGTGTGGCGTGGCTGAGGAGCGCAAAGGCGGAGAGGTACTGTTCGCCTCCGCCTTGCGTGACCGCCTGGAAGAGCCCGTCGCGTATGCCGAATCGACGCCCCGGTTCCTGATGCGGTTCGTGGTTGGATGGAGCCCGATTCTGTGACCCGGCGTGGGTCTGCTGTGCCGATGTTATGCGGGGATCTGTCATCTCAACTCGGTGTCAGTGAATGTGTGCAGAGCACTGTATCATAGATCGCACAGGCGACACGCGCTGTCCGACATGCAGTATTTGACGATTGACCGGGCATCTGTCTGCCGATACGATCATGCCATGATCTGGTGGGATAGCCATCGCATACACAGTTGTTGCAAGAAAAGTTCATGTGCCGCCGTCATGATGTGGCTTGGATTGTTTGGCGGGTCGATCAGTTACGCGAAAGATCTCCTTCCACTGAAGGAACAGGAAACCACTGAAGTCGGCGTGACGCGGAGTCCGTCGTTCGACGAGCAGCAACAGGGCGTTCCGCAATCGCTGTTTACCTGGATCAAAATGGCACAAGGCTATGAGGTGGAGTGGGATACATTTGGACGAAAGGGATGGTATACACAGGATCCCCGGTTAAAACCGGTTAACCCAGGTTCCATCTTTACGCCGCAGACGCCGGCGGTCTACATTGTGTTCGAGGTCGCCCCGCTTGAAGACCCTACCCAGTTCGGCGTGCAATGGTTCCGGGAATCGTCCGATGGGCAATTCAGTCGCGGGGTGCTCGGCTACGATGTGCTTGAAGTGCCGGGCCATGAACGGTACGGCTTCCTTGAGTTAACGAAGCCTGGTGAAGTCTGGCCGGTCGGAAATTACGTGGCGGAATTGTTTATCTCCCCGTTGGGACAACAGCCGTTTCATGCAGTGAATCGAGTCGGGATGATGCGCTTCACGATAGTTGATGTTGCTCCGTCTCGCCCATCGATCCGGTCAAAGTGACACGCTCGAGACCACGTAACGTTTGAGCATTGAAAGGGTGGTGGAATGGTTGCACGCGTGAAGGTGACTGATCCGGATAAGCTGGCATTGCTCCATGAGCGATTTCGGGACGTCTGTCTTGTGGAAAAGGAAGTGTGGAAGGAGATCTTCATGCCGAGAGAGCCAGCTTCGGGTCCGGTCCGGACGAATATCCAGGACCTCTATGCCGTGGAAATCGACGATCCTGCGGTTGAGGATGCTCTTGATGCCAACATTCCGCTTGGGTCAGCCGCTCTCGGTGCGGCCATCCAAGAGTACCGCGCGCACATTTCGTTTTTTGGAAAAGGGTGACGATGAATCTCGGAGGCTTTCACGGCAGCGGCGGTTTTGCCGCTGCCGTACTGCAGCCTGGTTGAGATTCGGGGATATTACAAACGTTGCAGCGCTGCGATGCGAGCTTCAATCGGCGGATGTGTCGAGAATAAGCTCATGAATCCACCGGATTGGCCGGATATTTTCATCGTTGCGAGCGCATCCTGCGGTGAGTGCTGGAATTGAGTGCGGGTCACCCATCGATCAATGGCTTGGAGCGCACCGATCATGGAATCTTTCCCGTACACCTTTGCCGCAAAGGCATCCGCTCCAAATTCCCGACGGCGGGAAAACCAACTGATCACGATGGAGGCCAGGATGCTTACAATGATCTGTAACACCAGGGACAGACCAAAACCTAAGGCGGCCTGATCCCGTTCCGCAAAGAATCGCCGCACCCACATGGCGATGTAATAGACGAAGGTGTTCATGAGCCCGGCCAGGACGGTCGTGGCGAACATGTCGCCGTTATACACATGCCCCATTTCATGAGCCAGGACCGCCTTCACCTCGTCTTCTTTGAGGTTTTGCAGCAATCCCGTCGATACGGCCACCATCGAATTGTTCTTGCTCGGTCCTGTCGCGAAGGCATTGGGGTCTGGAGCATCGTAAACCCAGACCTCGGGCATGGTAATCTGCAGGCGCTGGGCAATTTCCTGTACGGAACCAAAAATGAGCTGTTCGGCGTGAGAGCGAGGTTGGGTAATCTGCTGGCAGTTGAGCATGGCTCTCGCCATCTGCTTCGAAAACGCCAAGCTGATGAATGCCCCGCCGAACCCGAACATTGCGGCCCATACCAAGGACGTCAGATCAACGGAACCCCGGACATCGATCCCGAACATCGGCAAAATCACATTGATGACGATCGGAACCGTGATGGACAACGTCACCATGATCAGAATATTTGTAATCAGCAGCAGGCCAATACCTTTGAGCCACTTCATCGATATCCTCCTTGGGATACGCGCACCCGCTTGTTCTGTTCGCGAGTAATTGACGTGTCTAGATTATACACAAATGTATCTGTAAGTGACACCCGCCGTCGACTTGTGTTGACGGGGGACATAAGGCTTTACCGAAGAAAGTCAAGGAGACGAAGGCTCTGATGCTTCGGTGTCAGGTTGACGCTTTTCAGATTTCCCTGTTAGAAGGTTCTCATCATCTTGTGAACTCTTTCCGGCGAGAATTGGGTCGGCGCGGCCAACCACCGCGTTAAGAAAAGGTGTTGTGCGCCAAGGGCTTACAATGGTCGGAATGACTGTCTCTTCCAGGCAGGAGTTGCTCCGCGATCTTCTGAAACAGGTGTCGCGGTTGTTTTACACCACGCTGGTCGTGGTGCCGGCGGATGTGCGCGATCAAGTCAGTCTTGCCTATCTGTTTGCCAGAGCCGCCGACACGATTGCCGATACGGACTTGATCGACCGGCCGCGGCGCTTGGATTTTCTCGGCCAACTCAAGGGACAGTTTGTCAGCGATCAGATCGTGTGGAGGCAAGTCCAGGATATCCAACGAGCGGTCGGGCCGGTCCAGCACGATTCAGCGGAACGAACGTTGCTCGAGCGATTGGATGAGTGCTTCAGGCTCTACCAAGATTTTTCACCGGATGATCGACGCCGGGTACAGCGGCTCATGACGACGTTGACGCAAGGTATGGAAATGGATTTGAGCCTATTTCCCGGGAAATCCGTGGAGGATCTTGTGGCACTGAAGACGCCCGATGACCTGGACCGGTATACCTATTACGTTGCCGGATGTGTGGGGGAGTTTTGGACCGATTTGATGTGCGCTCATCGAAAGGCGCTGGCCTCGTGGAATGTACGGGAGATGTCGGAGGCCGGTGTTCGGTTTGGGAAAGGCCTGCAATTGACAAACATCGTCAAGGACATTGCCCATGATCTTCAGAAGGGCCGCTGTTATGTGCCTGAGCCGATGCTGGCTGAGGCAGGATTGAAGCCGGGTGATTTACTTGATCCCGCCAATCTGCCGAGGTTTCGGCCGGTATTGAGCAAACTGGTTCGCATGGCGACAGACCATTTGGACCAAGGATGGCTCTACACCATGTCCATCCCGCGCTATGAAACCAGGTTGCGGCTGTCCTGCATGTGGCCGATTCTTTCGGCCGGTGAGTCGCTCAAACTGGCCTTGCACTCGCCTGATCTCCTGAATCCCTCGGTGAAAGTCAAAATCCCACGCAGCAAAGTCTATCGCATCATGGCCATGACGACTGGCACGGTCGCCTGCGGGTATTCCGGCACGGCGTACTGGGGCCATTTGCGGAAACAGATCGCCTAGCTCTCGGTAAGGCAAGGACGGAACGTTCACCTTTTATTCCTGCCATACTTCCATTAAGATGAACGAAGGTTTTCCGGCACGTTCTGTGCGAGGGACTTCTATTGAAGGCGAAAGTCAGCTTTTCCTGCCAATCGTGCGGCCATCAATCACCTCGATGGCTGGGCCGCTGCCCTGATTGCGGCGGCTGGAATACCATGAAAGAGGAGCGGCAGGCGGCCACCGGAAAGGGCCGCCCTGTCGCGATGAAGACTGAGCAGGTACGGGCCACACCGATCGGTGAAATCGAGGCGGTCGGCGAAGACCGGCGCCTCACCCGTATCGGCGAGTTCGACCGAGTATTGGGCGGAGGAGTCATTCCCGGATCGGTAATCTTGATCGGGGGTGATCCTGGGATCGGCAAGACGACGTTACTGCTTCAGGCGTTGCCGCGCTTGGCGTCAAAGGACCAGCCGGTGTTGTATGTGTCCGGTGAAGAGTCGCCCCGCCAGATCAAGATGCGAGGTCAGCGATTAGGCATCGATCATCCGAGCCTGTTGATATTGGCGGAAACCTCGCTTGAGCAGATTCTGAAGGCCGTGCAGGAAATTCAGCCAGCGGCGCTGGTTGTCGATTCAATTCAAACAGTTTATACGGAGCAGATTACGTCGGCGCCAGGCAGTATCAGCCAGGTACAGGAGGTCGCCGGACAGCTCATGTGGTTCGCCAAGCGAGCCGGCGTGCCGGTCTTCATCATTGGTCATGTGACAAAAGAGGGGGCTATTGCCGGGCCGCGCTTGTTGGAGCACATTGTTGATACGGTGCTGTACTTCGAGGGCGATAAGGGCCATAGCTATCGCATTCTTCGTGCTGTAAAAAATCGGTTTGGTTCGACCAATGAAATCGGTGTATTTGAGATGAAAGATGGAGGATTAGACGAGGTCAATAATCCCTCGGAACTCTTCCTGGCTGAGCGCTCCCAACGGAGCACTGGTTCCGTGGTCGTGTCGAGTCTTGAAGGCACGAGGCCGATTTTGGTCGAGTTGCAGGCATTGGTGTCTTCGACGAGTTATGCCATGCCGAAGCGCATGGCCAATGGCGTGGAACTGAATCGGGTGTCATTGTTGCTGGCTGTGATGGAAAAACGGCTGGGGCTGCATCTGTCTGGCCAGGATGTCTATGTGAATATCGTCGGGGGGATGCGCATCGATGAGCCGGCGATTGATCTCGGGATCGTCGCGGCGGTGACATCGAGCTTGCGCGAAGTACCGATCGAGCCGGGACTATTAATCCTCGGCGAGGTTGGGCTCGGTGGTGAAGTCCGCGCGGTCAGCCAGGCGGAGCTGAGAATTCGTGAGGCGGCAAAAATGGGGTTCAAGCGCTGTTTGTTGCCTGAACGGAACTTGAGCAAGCTTGAACCGATCGGTGGCATCGACTTGGTGGGTATTCATGAAGTACGAGAGGCGTTGGATGCTGTCCTGGCGTAACCATTGTGTACGCGTCATGCGTCACGTTTCACGAGGTACGATCATGTGCCTGCTGCTGGCCGGCTGTGCAATGTTCCAGCCAGGGCCGGATGTGCCGCTCAAGCGGGCGACAGCCGAAGAATTGACGGCATTGCTTCGCCAGAGAGAGGCTGCCATTCAGTCGATGAAAGGGTTGTTCAGTGCCAAGGTGCGCGGCGGGGTGATTCCTATCGCATCCCGCGTCGAGGGCGCCGTGTACTATCGCCGGCCCAACGCATTGCGTCTCAGGGGATTTACTCCCATCGGGGGTGAGCTGTTTGAATTTGTTCAATCGGAGGATCTGTACAAACTCAGGCTGCCGACCATGGGGCGTGTGCTGATTGGACGGGAGTCTGAGATGGAGGAGATGGGCAAGCTCGCACGTCCGTTCCAGTTGAGTGTTTGGGCGGTGAATGGGGTGTTGGGAGCCAGTGCGCTTGGTATTGGAGAAACCGTCAAGCTGGCAGAGGATGGGGACCGGTATCGGCTGGATGTGTATGCGGCCCCGAACGGGGCCGTGCATGAACGGGTGCTGATGCGCCGCTTGTGGTTTGACCGGCGAACATTGCTGGTGATTCGGGAAGATCGGTTAGGGGGAGATGGTGAGGTGGATGCCACGATTCACTATGAAGATTTCCGGCCGCTCGACAATCAGACCGGTAAAGCCCTGCAGGGCAAGTCAGCGGCGTCGTCTCTCTTGATCCGTCCATTCAAGATTTCCCTCGAGGATGGGCGAGGGGCTGGAAGCGTCCAGGTCATGTTCCACGAAATGCTGCCGAATCAACCGATCAAAGCTGAAGAGTTAGGTCAGGTATCATAGTCAAAGCCCTGTGATTACAGTAGGGGGCCAGAGCACGCAGTCTTATATGAAAATTCTTGGGATTGAGACGGCCACCTCATGGCAGAGCGTCGCGATTCTTGACGACAACCGGAGTATTGCTCACCAAGACCAGGACGCCACTGGTGCACATGGGACGCTGCTGCTGCCGGCGATTGATCGGCTGCTCATAGATGCGCAATTGCGACTCAGCGATCTTGATGGGCTGGTGTGTTCAGCAGGGCCGGGTTCGTTTACCGGGATTCGTGTCGGGTTGGCGACCTGTCTTGGGTTACGGGCGGCAACGGGCCTTCCGCTCATTCTGATCCCAACATTGGAAGCATTGGCCTGGGGTGTGAATTCGTCGGTTCTTCCCATCTGTCCGATTGTGACGAGCCGCAAGGGGGAAGTCTATTGGGCGGTGTTTCGACGGACAGGGGACGATCAACTGTACCGCCTTCTTTCGGAATGCGTGGGTTCTCCGGCTGACTTGGCT
>DASUMN010000225.1:0-16165 GCA_036277675.1 Nitrospira sp.
GGATCTGGACGGGAATCTGCCAGCGTTGGTCCGAGGCTTCGTCGCGCTGGAGATAGCTAAATCGCCCCTGGGTGAGCACCAGCTCGGCATCTCCCGCCAGCCGCGCGCTCACAAGGGGATAGCCAGGCTGGAAAATCCACCCGTCCATCAGCTCAGGGACCGGCTGCTGAGACGCCTTCCCCAGCGATACCCACAGATCCTTCGTATCCGCGTTGCTGTAGGCATGGGCCCTAAGATAGTCGCGCACGCCGTCGCGAAAGACGTCCGGTCCGATATGCTGTTCGAGCATGCGGAGGACCGAGGCGCCCTTTTCATAGGTCAGGACGTCGAACATCGCGTCGGCATCCTTGGGCGCACGAACAGGATATTCGATCGGCCTCGTGCTCCAGAGCCCATCGACGGAAAACGCCACAGCCCGAGCGACGCTGAACGTGTCCCATCGTTTCCATTCCGGTTTCCAGGCATCGACAGCCAACAGTTCCATGAAGGTGGCAAAGGCCTCGTTCAGCCACAGGCCGTTCCACCAGGACATTGTGACGAGGTCGCCGAACCACATGTGCGCGTTCTCGTGAGCGACCACGTCGGCGACCCGTTCGAGTTCACCGTGGGTTCCGGAAAAGGGATCGACCAGCAGCGCCGCCTCCCGAAATGTGATGGCGCCAAGATTTTCCATAGCGCCGGAGGCAAAATCAGGAATAGCGAGCAGATCAAGTTTGTCGCCGGGATAGGGAATGCCGTAGTACCGTTCGAAAAACTCCAGCGAGGCCGCCGCGATGTCATGACCGAATGCCGTGAGTGGTTGCTTGCCGGGCACGGTCCAGAGCCGGATCGGCGTCTTGCCGACGAACCTCGGCTCGGTCGCTTCCAGACGTCCAACGACGAACGCGACCAGGTAGGTCGACATCTTCATGCTGTCGGCGAAGCGCAGGACTTTTTTCCCGCCCTCGATGGATGCTGAAACGACGGACGTGTTTGAGACCGCGGTGAGGTTGGGATCGACGGCGAGAGTGGTCGTAAAGACGGCCTTGAAGTCCGGCTCATCCCAGCAGGGAAAGGCCCGCCGGGCATCCGTCGCCTCGAATTGCGTGGCGGCCATCGTCTGCATCGTTCCCGAGGTGTCTTTGTAAGTGCTGCGGTAGAAACCACGCAGTTTGTCGTTGAGGGTGCCGCGAAACGCGATGGTCAGCCGCCATTGGCCCGGAGTCACGGGCTGGGCAAAGGTGAGGTGGCATCGTTGCAACGCCTCATCCAACTCGATGGAACCGTCCAGCCGTTGTTTCTGATCGTTCTCCAGATAGGCCTGACTGACCAAGAGTTCCGCCGCGTTCATCACGATGGCTGTCGTCGGTCGCACGACGGTCACGGTCACGGTTTCCTGGCCGTGAAACAGAGCCTTGTCCAGATCCGGCTCAAGCCGGATTTCGTATCGGGTGGGGATGACGTGCCGAGGAAGCCGGTAGGGATCGTCAGTGTCGGTCATGTCGTTTTCGCACGGAGAGTTTCCGTGCCATTGGCCTTGCCGACGATCAGGATGTCGGTCCGTCCGACGAAGAGGCCGGTTTCCACGATCCCGGGGATTTGATTCAAGGCGCTTTCCAGACCAGCCGGCTGCTCGATGCGGGCCAAATGCACGTCGACGATGAAATTGCCTGCTTCTGTCTTGAACGGCGCGCCGCTTCGCTCACGCAGCACTACCGGGCTTTTGGTGAGGCGTTCAATTTCTCTGGCGGTACTGCCCCAGCCGAAGGGGATGATCTCGATCGGCAAGGGAAAGGATCCTCCAAGCACAGGGACTTGTTTCGTGTAATCGACCAGCACGATGAATTGCCTGGCCGAAGCGGCGACGATCTTCTCTTTCAAGAGCGCGCCCCCTCCGCCTTTGATCAAGTTGAATTCTGGATCGACTTGGTCGGCCCCGTCGATGGCGACATCGATTTCCCAGCGATTCTCCGTATCGATGAGCGGAATGCCGAACTGTCTGGCCAGCGCAGCGGTTTCTTGAGAGGTCGGCACGCCACGTAGTGTCATGCCCGCACGAACTTTTTCCCCTAACGCGATCACCATGTGCTTCGCGGTCGATCCGGTTCCCAATCCCACGACCATCCCGTCGCGGACGAACTCCACGGCCTTCACGGCGGCGGCTTTCTTGAGACTGTCGAGATCGGCCGGTGTCATGCGGCCGGTGCGTGAGACAGGGCGCCGGCCACGGAGGCCGCGCCGAGGAGGGCGGTATGTTGGTTCATCACGACCTTGACGGGCAGGCTCGTCATCAAGCGCTTGTATCGCCCCTTGTTGGTGAAGGCTTTCATGAAGGTGCCGTCGTGGAGCTTCTGAATGAGCTTGGGCGCAATCCCGCCGCCAATGTAGATGCCGTCCAACGAGAGCGCTTTCAGCGCGAGGTTGCCCGCCTCTGCTCCATATATCGACGCAAAGAGATCCAACGCCTGTTTCGCAATCTCGGCTTGTCCCGTCAAACCGGCTTCGGCGATTTCTGCCGCCGGATTGCCGGCCTTGATTTTCTCCGCCAGCCACGTCGGCTCGTTTTTCTTTGTATCGCGGAGATACTCGTAGATGGCGTGCAACCCCGGTCCGGACAGCACGCGTTCGTAACTGACATGAAGATACTGGCCGCGCAGGTAGCGAAGCAAGTCGATTTCCTGATCGTTGTTGGGAGCAAAGTCCGAATGTCCGCCCTCTGATGGCATAGGCCGGTACGATTTCCCATCCCAAAACAGAATCGCTTCACCCAATCCCGTTCCGGCGGCGATCAGTGCCAGCGCTTGCCGCTTCTTCGGTGGATGGCCAGGATTGAGCACGTCCAGCTCATCAGGCCTCAGCCACAACACGCCATAGGCGGTGGCTTCGAGATCATTGAGCAGCTGCACGCGGGGAATCGCGAATTGCTTGGCGATGGTGGGGCCGTCAACGATCCAGGGAAGATTGGTGGTGTGACTGCGGTTATCAATCACCGGCCCCGCGATGCCGAAGCACGCAGCCGCAAGCACGATAGGCTCCTGGGTCCGACCGCCTTTGAGGTCTTCCTCAGACCCAGATGACTCTGCTCCGATCGTCGCTGCCGGTGGTGTGGGCGGGTTCAGAAATTCCGTGAGGATTTCTTCGAGGGAGGTGTAGTCGCGGCTATGAAAGGATTCCAGTCGGAGCGGCTCCGTTCGCTCCGTGCCCCATTCGTAGAGGGCCAGGTTGGTTTTCGTTCCGCCGATGTCGCCCGCAAGAATCATGAATCGTATCGTCGGCTACTCAGTGTCGAGCCATGAGTTGCCCGGCTGCAGAATGATCGAGCATCCAGATCAGCCGGCCCTCTGCTGGCGTCACCATGGACGCCGGGAACATCAGATCCGCCTCGCTCCTGGGCTCAAGGATCGCCCGCACGATCGGAGCCTTCCCCATTCCGGACACGAGGAACAGTACCACAGTTGCCCGGTTGATCACACCTAGGGTCAGCGTAAGGCGTGAGGTGATGCCTGTGGGCGCCTGGCTCACAGTAACGGCTCTGGCACTGTCCCGGAGCGCCGCGGTTCCGGGAAACAACGAGGCCGTGTGCCCGTCTTCTCCAAGACCGAGGAGAATGAGATCGAGCCGAGGCATGTCCGGAGCGACGCACTGTGTGAGTTGGCGCAGCGTCTGTTCATAGTCTTGCGCGGCGGCCAGGGGGTCCGGGAGTTCGCCTTTCATTCGATACACGTGATCGGGATGAATACTCAGTGGTTGAAACAGCGCAGTCTGGGCCATGGCAAAATTGCTCTGCGGATGGCCTGGCGGTACACAACGTTCGTCGCCGAAGAGAAAAAAGATATGTGACCAGTTGAATCGCTCTTTCCATTCGGGCGATGCCAGGGTCTGGTACAAGGTTTTCGGAGTCGACCCACCCGACAGCGCCAGGAGAAACCGGCCGCGGGACGCAATGGCTTCTTCACTGACGGCATGGACGAATGCCGCTGCCTCATGGGCCCATTCTGAGCCCTCGCGGGCGATGCGAATGTCAGGCGCGGCGGGCATGGCGGCGACGAGCGGTCCGGCGGCGTGTCGGGACGGCGGTGCGGCGACGAGATCGCTGGGTCGGTGCAAGCGCTGCCGTGATCGCCTGCACCGTCGCGGCTTGATTCGATCCGAGTTGGACTCGAACGGCGTGGCGATGGTGCGCCTGAAGCGATGCCACATCTCCGGCAGCTTGTGCCTTGGCCAATATGCCGAATGAATAGGGCTTGTCGGGGATGGCCAGATCCGGTGTCATTCGATCGACCAGTTCCAGAAAGACGCCGGTATTGGGGCCGCCTTTATGAAGTTGCCCGGTGGAATGCAGGTAGCGTGGGCCGTATCCAAATGTCGTGGTCACATGATGCCGCGAGACGAGTGCGGCCCGCAGCCGGCGCACGGCTGCCTCGAAGGGACGCGAGGGAGTAGTATAGGCCAGGATGGAGACGTAGGCACCGGCTTGAAGACGGGATGCCAATTCTTGTGCCGCTTGTGAGGGACTGCTGCTCTGCGGCTCCGGGAGGCGTCCAGTTGACTGAAACAGGCCCAACACACGATTCGTGTTGTCTTTGCTCTCTTGGACATTCGGTTGGTCAAAGGGATGGATTCCGATCAGGTGCCCGGCCACGGCGGTGGCGAATTCCCATCGGAAGAACTCGGCCCCGAGGTCATACCGATCGTGCAAATTGAACTGAATCACCGGATGGTGAGCCTTGGCGAGCGCCTGCACGCGCCGGTCGAGTGCGGTATTTGTATCGCCTTTCAGGCGCAGATAGACGAACAACCGGTCGGTTCCATAGGCCGCCGGATTCAGCACCGGCTCTTGCGCGACGGGAATGAGGCCGGTTCCCTCTTTCCCGGTGCTCTCGGCAAGGAGTTGCTCTACCCACAAACCGAATGTAGCCAGTGCGGGTGAGGCAATGATCGTCACCTTGTCTCGTCCCATCTTGGCTAGACTCCCCATCACCGCGCCGAGATAGGCGCCCGGGTTCGATTCAATGGGCGTCTGTGTCTTGCATCGCTCTGCCATGTCGGCCGCACGGTTCAACAACCGAGGGACGTCCAGCCCCAGCAGTGCGGCGGGAACGAGGCCGAACAGAGAAAGCACGGAATAGCGGCCACCGATGTCGGCGGGGTTGGTGAAGATCTGTCCGAATTCATGGTCCCGGGCCATTTTTTCCAGACCGGTTCCGGGATCGGTGATGGCAACGAATTGATCGCCGCCGCGGTTCATTTTCGCTTTGACGACGAGGCTCCGAAAGTGAGCGAAGAGCGACAGGACTTCGATGGTCCCCCCGGATTTGCTGGCGACGAGAAACAGCGTTCGGGCGGGTGTGATGGCCTTGGTCACTTGCCGTACCCAGCCGGGCACAGTCGAGTCGAGCACCCAGAATCGGGGGGACGGTTTACGGGCGGGGAAGGACGTGCGGAGGACTTCAGGCCCCAGACTGCTGCCGCCCATTCCGAGCAACACGACATCCGTGATGGCCATCGCCTTGGCGGTGGCCACGCAATGCCGGAGGGGTGCCAACTGTTCCCGCATCAGGTCCTGCACGGTCAACCAGCCGAGCCGGTCGGTAATTTCCTTGGGGTCCGGCTTCCACAGACGGTAGTCCTTGCCCCACAGCCGCTGGACGACATGATCGTTGGCTAGGGCCTCGAGCGCCGAATTGATGGTGGATTGGAACAGCGGCGAGGCCAACGTGTCGCGCAATGAGATGGTCGGCATGAAATCCCCCTTGAGCAGATCGGCGTAGGACGTGCCGTATGTTATGAGCCAGGCGGCCAAAAGGCAATGATAGTCCTACTGGTACTCATCTTTTATCGGTCGGTCGGCGAATGACTAAAGCCATCCCATCGACCACCGACCAGGCCAAGGATTGTGCCTGATCGGCGGAGACCTCAAGTCTGAGGTGAGGGGATTGCGCAGCGGGACGATCCGTTGACCACGAGTCCTTGAGGTCCCGCCACCAGGTTTGTCCCCTGGCCCTGATCCATTGGAATGGGCTCTCCCCTGCGATGGGCATCACGTCAATGGACAGTGGCGGAGTGAACGACAGTGTGTAATCCACCGGCATGTCAGCGAGGGAAATCGGTTCTTGCTCGACCGACGCGGTCGGGTCAATTTTTCGCCTGAGGACCGGAGGGCGTGTGATCAACCGGTGGGTGCCTTTCAATTCGTGGAGGGCTTTGGCAGACCATGCCGTGATCGTCATGCGGTGGAGCTCGATCCCACGGCCTTTGATTTGAAGGGTGCGTGTGACGAGGTCGAGCAGCAGATAGGTCTGCGGGCGAGCGGCCAGCTTGACTTCTTCTTCGAGTACGCGAGTCGCTTCTTGGACAGAAGCGTGGTTGTGAAGGTCGAGGCCGGGAAAGGAGTCGGTCTCCCCCGCGTAACCGGGGAGACTCGAAGCCAGGAGGAGGACAAGAACCGCGCAGAGGATCATGAATGGGTTCTGCGCCGCCAGATAATTAGAAGATGATGATCGGGGTCCCGACACGGGCGAACTGATAGACGCTCTTGAGATCGCCGTCGTTCAGCCGGATACAACCGTGCGTGACATTTTTCCCGAGCAGACGGGTATAGAGCGTCCCGTGGATAAAATAGCCCTTCCCGAATCCCAGCGCATGTTCTCCCAACACACCCTGCTCAACCCGGTCGGCCTGGTTCTTGGGAACCTCGAGGCCCTCCTCGATAAAGGCCCAATCGGGCTTGACCCAGGCCGGATTGGTCAGTTTCGATTGCACGAAGAACTCACCACGCGGCGTATCAAAGATCCATTGGTCACGGCCTTCGCCTGGCTTGTCCAGAATCGTTCCGCTTCCGGTCGAGGCAATGGCGTCGAGGACGATCTCGTCCTGTCGTTTGACATAGAGATGATTCCGGGCCGTGTCCACGAGGATATACGGCTGGTGCGGCTTGAGCTTGGACAGTTGCGCCGCGAGGGATCGATACTTCGCTTGCAGGCTGTGCAGGTGACGGTCCTGTTCTTCATCCGGTGCCGGAGCCGAGAAGGTGTCGGAGACCGAGAACGCGGTAGGACTGCTCTGAGGAACGGCCGTCACCAGGAGTCCGGCGAGAATCAGCGTCGAGACCGAAACCAAAGATTTCGCCATGGTGTCCGCTCACATGTCTGTGTGGTGGTCGCCCAATCGTGCCAACGCCAATGCCACGGCGTTCTCTCTGGTTAATGCCCCGACGATTGCCACCGGTGTGCCGGTAGAGACCTGCGCGAAGAGAGCGGCCATGTCGGCATTATCAAGCATGATGCATCCCAATGTTTGCGCCATGAGTTCGTTCTCCCTGCCATGAATCTCGATTTGGCCCCCGATGCGACTGGTCGGGGCAATCGTTCCCGACTTTTGGGCGACGCGAAAACGCCAGCGGTCCTCCGCATTCGGGTAATCCAAGACAAGCGCGCGGTAGAACTGCGTCTGTCCCGCGCCGCGCAGATCGGTGACTCGGTACCGGCCTTCCGGTGTCGCTCCGTCGCCTTGAAATCGTTTCGCCTTGATGCCGTTGAACCCCAACCGGACGGGGTATGATAGCACTTTGCGGCCGTTTTTGTAGAGGGTCAGTTCCCGCTCCGCCTTACTGACGACAATCGCGGCGGACTGTTGTGAGCGTGACCAGTCGATCGTCTGTTTGGCTATGGCTTGCCACGAGGTGATCTGTTGATGGTCGGCGTATCGACCCAGTTCTCGAGTTAACACTGCTGTCTGGGCTGCGAGAGCGTGGCCGGCTTGTTCGGCGGTATGAATGGCTCTCGCGTAGTCTTTCTGGTCGAAAAATGCGCGAGCTTGTTTGAGCAGCAAGTCCGTGTGCACAGGCTTGCCTCCCAGCGCCATGCGCCCCTCGATCGAGTCAACGTGTGAGGTGATCGAAAGGAACCGCGCCTCAAGGCGGCCGAGCGCCGACTCTGCTTGCTGCCGTTGAGCGGTCTGCAGACGATTCAGCTGTGAAACAGTGCTCCACCCCTCGCCATGCAGCTGCCGAAGTTCGTGTTCGAGATCGTTTGATTCCCAGGGCCACCGGATTAGGTCGTCGTCGGTCTGCACGCGGGCTTTGAGGGACACCCACTGTCTCGCAAAGCGGGTATAGTCCTCCGGAGCCACTTCCGGGGCCCGCAATGCGACTAAATCCTGATCAATAGCCTCGATCGCGGCAATCAGGTCCGGTGGTACGGCGGGGACACATCCGGCCAGCAGCAGGAGAGCGATGCCACCGGCCATCCATGTTCGAATCGTGAGTGTCGTGGCCACGCAGACATTCTACCCTAACTACTTCTTGGACGCAGAGGACTTTCGTTTTCCGACCTTGGCCAGCGCGCTCTGAATTTCGGCTGACACGGTCTGGCTCTTCTCGTGAATGGCTTTGGCCTGACTCTGTGCGGCCGGATAGTCCTCTTTGTCGATCGCCGTTTGTATCTGAGCGAGGGAACCCTTGAGGGCGTCCACATCCATCTTGATGGCTTCGAGCGCCGCACGATCTTTCCCGACCGGCGCCTTTCCGACCAGCGCCAGGGTAGAATTCACCGCTTCTTGGGCAACTTGCTGAGCCTGCAATGCCGCTGCTTTGGCCTCGTCTTTCTTCTTCACGGCGTCGGTTCTGACACGTTCACCCTCGGTCTTCGCAGAGGCGGCCAGTTGTTCGACCTTGCCATAGTCGCGAAAGAGCGCAAGCTTTCCATCCTGCTCGCTCACTTCCTTTCTCAAGGCCGTCAGGCTGCCTTCCAACTTCGCGTATTCTTCCGCGCTATAGGTGGCCGCACCACTCTGTTGCGCCTCTTTCAGGGCCTTCTCTGCCGCTTCAATTTGTTCCGAAGGCGGTTTGCCACAGCCGACCGCCAAGAGGATGGCCAAAGCTAGGGGTATAGTGATCTGTCTGAGCTGCATCGTGAGTCCTCCATAACGATTCATTGTGGTACCAATATCCATCAAGAGCTTTGCATCGGCAATGGGGAAAGTCTGAATACCAGCAAGCTCGATGCCAGAGAATCTCGGTTATTCTCTACAGATAAGGTGCGGTATTTTAAATCTTTGTGAGTTGGGATTGCACTAGGAATCCTGAAATTCTGTGGCGGTTTGGTGCCGAACGGGCCAAATGGCCTCAAACAAGGCCTCGTTCCAACAACCTGGCGCAAGTCCGTATCGCTCCCGATTAAGATTTGAGGAAGGCCGGGAAATTGACAGGCTGGCATACCCCCCCTATAATGCACCGTTCCTGTGAGACTGGACTCTTTGTTGTGGGAGGCATACCGTGTCATTTACATCTCGACAGCCGTCGAACTTGAAAAAGAAACGTGAGCACGGGTTTCGAAAGCGTATGAGCACCAAGAACGGGCGCCGGGTCTTAGCTCGCCGGCGAGCCAAAGGGCGTGCGCGGTTGACGGTTTAACCCATCAGGCCGACACTCCGACCGTTTCCAATGCGCCTTCCGGTGTCGTTTCGCTGCCTTGGGATTGCTTCCACCTGACATGAGCGTTCGCTCCTGGGGCCAAGGACGAAGGGCTGCTGTAGGATGGCGGTCTTTTCGGTGATGCCAAAGCTCCACAAGAAGCAGAGCATCTTCTTACGGACCAGCCGGGACATTGAAACGGTTAAACGCCAGGGGCGACGGATGTCAACGGCATTATTCAATTTGTTGGCCCATAGGGTGGGCGACGAGCCCAGCCGCGTCGGGATCGTGGTGGGCAAGCGGTTCGGTGACGCAGTTCGTCGTAATCGCGCCAAGCGGGTATTTCGCGAATTGGTAAGGCAGGTGCACCGAGATTTGGTTCCCGGCCATGCTCTGCTCGTGTTTCCAAAACGAGAAGCGATCGCTCAACCGCACGCAACACTGAAACAGGTGTGGGAGGCCTCGCTGCAACGCGGACATCTGCTGCGTCCAAAATCAGGTTGAGATGCGATATCTCTGTGTGTGGCTCATCCACGGGTACCGTTTCATGATCTCGCCGATGTTCGGGCGCGTCTGCCGATTCGAGCCGACCTGCTCGCAATACGCGCTGGATGCCATTTCACGATATGGGGCATGGCAAGGACTCGGTTTGTCGATGGTCCGGCTTCTGAAATGTCATCCCTTCCATCCGGGTGGAGAAGACCCGGTGAAATAAGGATGGATCGGTCTTAACGAAAGTATGTCGCTCGTATGCTGATGGAAAAGCGCGTTATCATATTTCTGGTCCTCTCGCTCACGATTATCTTTGGGTATGAGTACCTCCTCAAGGAACTGGGATTGCTTCCTGAGCAACCCGTGTCCACGGAGTCTGCACCTGCATCGACCAGCGAGCCGGCTGTCCCTCCGCCATTGACGGCGACGTCCAAGCATATTCCATCAGGCACCCCTGACTCCTCGGCCAGTGGGTCCAATGAACGTACGTCGCCTCGTGATTCGGCGAAACCAGCGGCGGAAATTATCGAGGTGGATACGGCTCTGTACCATGCCAAGTTCTCGTCTCGTGGAGCGGTCCTGACGAATTGGGAGCTCAAACGGTATCGGGGGAGTTCGGATGAACGCCCCGCTGTCGAACTTGTCCGGCAAGGAGGAAAGTTCTCCGGGCCGTTGACGGTCATGACCGATGACCTGGATCTCACCAAGGAACTGAGCGAAGCGGTCTATCGGGTCGAGAAGGGTTTCACAACCCTGAATGATAGCCAGCCTACTGGTCAGGTGACCTTTGTCTATGAAAGTCCGGCGGCAGGGGTGCGGATTGAGAAGCAGCTGACCTTCCACGCCAACAGCTACCTTGTGGATGTGGCTGTGAAGTCGACCGGTCTTACCGGATCGGTGAGAGTCGGAACGGGGACGAATTTTGGCATCGTGGAATGGGGAGAAGGGTTCATCGGTTCGGTCGGGCCTGCCTCCCGTGTCGATGACAAGATTGAAAAAGAGGTGCCTGATTCCGAGGTCGAGCGCAAGGGGGCCGTCAAATGGGGTGGCTTACAAGACAAGTATTTCATGTCCGTCCTCATTCCCAAAGAGGGTTCGGGTGTGGTGACGAGAAAAGAAGGCGAGAAACTGGTCTCTACGGCAGTCCGTATGCCGGTCGATTCCGCTGGATTACCGATCGCCTTCCAGCTCTTCGCCGGACCAAAAGAATATGACACCCTTGAGAGCTTGGGGATTGGATTGGAAGATACGATCGACTTCGGCTGGTTCTTGTTTGGAAGCTGGGACACGGTCAGGGCGGTAGCCAAGCCGATATTTTCCGTGCTCCGCTCGATCAACGGCTACACGCACAACTACGGGGTCACGATCATTCTCTTGACCGTGGGGATCAAGCTGCTGTTCATCCCCTTGCAGTATAAGAGCTACAAGTCGATGAAACAGATGCAGGAAATTCAACCAAAAGTATTGGCGCTTCAGGAAAAGTTCAAAGACGATCGAGAACGCCTGAACAAGGAGCTCATCAAAGTCTATCGGGATAACAAAGTGAATCCGGTGGGGGGATGCCTGCCGATGGTCTTACAGATGCCAGTGTTCGTGGCGCTGTTCAATATCCTCTATATGACGATCGATTTGCGCCAGGCGCCGCTCGGACTCTGGATCACCGATTTGTCCGTCCAGGACCCCTACTACATTCTGCCGATCATCATGGGGGTCAGCATGCTGATTATGCAGAAGATTCAGCCCACCACCATGGATCCGGCCCAGGCGAAAATCATGCTGCTGCTTCCGGCCTTGATGACATTCCTGTTCATCAATTTTCCCGCGGGCTTGGTGCTGTATTGGTTGACCAATAACGTCTTGAGCATCGTGCAGCAATTCGCCACCGATCGGTTCATCTTTCGCAATCGCCGGCCACTGTTAGCTTCTGAAGAGGCTGAGAAAAGTTCGTAGACGTGTGCGCCGGGGGCGTGTCGGGCGGCCCCGGTCGCCACGGTACGGCGTGTCACTGCTATGGATGGAGCCATTGAAGACACGATTTGTGCGGTAGCGACTCCCGCCGGAGAAGGCGGCATCGGCATCGTGCGGATCAGCGGTTCGCTCGCGCTTTCCATTGCGGGACAGATTGTGCGGCTGCGTTCGAACCAGCCGCTGGACGGAGTGGCGTCCCACACCCTGCATCTCGCCGATATCGTGTTGCCCAGCCGATCCTCTCACAGAGACAGCGCTGGCCCCAACCGGCTTAATTCCGCCGAGGAGATGATTGACGAAGGCTTCGTGGTGTTTATGAAGGGGCCTCGGTCATTTACGTCCGAGGATAGTGTTGAAATTCATTGCCACGGCGGGAGTGTGGTGCTGGATCTGGTGTGTCAGGCGTGCCTGATTGCCGGCGCCCGGTTGGCTCAGCCAGGAGAATTTACGAAGCGTGCCTTTCTGAACGGGCGGTTGGATTTGTCACAAGCCGAGGCGGTTCTCGATACCATCCGATCGAAGTCCGAGGCGGCGCTGAAACTGGCCCAGCGCCACCTCAGAGGAGAGCTGGGTCGGCATGTGGATCGGTTGCGGGCGATACTGGTGGGTCTGTTGGCACAGGTCGAAGCCGGTATCGATTTTACCGAAGAGGATATCTCATTTGTCGGTCGCGATGAACTGGCCGCTTCCCTGGAAGATACGCGTCGAGCCATTCGCGTCATGCTGGATGCGGCTGAGCATGGGAGACGTCTTCGGGAAGGAGCACGGGTGGTCATCGCCGGACGGCCGAACGTCGGGAAGTCGAGTTTGCTGAATTCCTTCCTGGGTGACGATCGGGCGATCGTCACGGAAATTCCCGGCACGACACGAGATGTGCTGGAGGGATCGGTGGTGTGGAATGGCATGATGATGACGTTGGTGGATACGGCGGGTCTCAGGGAGACGGCGGATGTCGTCGAACTGGAAGGGATGAGGCGGACCAGGTCAGCATTGGAGCAGGGAGACCTGGTGCTGCACGTGCTCGATGCGGCCGAACTCGAAGGGTACGCCGCAGAGGAAACTGTTCCTATACCGGGAAGCCAACGCGGTATTACGGTCATCAATAAGAGCGATTTGGTGAGTACAGATCGGATCATGGACCTGGTCAATATGATGCAAACACGCACAGACGGGACAGTGATCCCCATTTCCGTGCGAACGGGGGCAGGATTGGAAGCACTGCGGGCATCAATTCAGTCGCATTTGGCGCACAGGACGTTGGAGGCCACGGAGTCGGTGGCGATCACGAAGATGCGTCATCGTGATGCTCTTGAACGAGCAGAAGCCTCGCTTGCAGAGGCCCTCGATTCCATCCACAACGGGGCCGGGCCGGAATTTGTCGCCATGGACCTGCGGGGAGCGGCCGACGCCTTGGGCGAGGTCACGGGCGTGATTACGTCCGATGACATCTTGCATCGGATCTTTTCAGAGTTTTGCATCGGCAAGTAAGGTTGCGCACAAAGGACGAGTATCCGTGGAATTTGATGTGATCGTCGTCGGCGGTGGCCACGCTGGTTGTGAAGCGGCGCTTGCCGCGGCACGCATGGGCGCGAGGACGTTGCTCCTGACGATGGACCCAAGCCGCATCGCCCAGATGTCGTGCAATCCCGCAGTCGGCGGAATCGCCAAGGGGCATTTGGTCAAAGAAATCGACGCGCTTGGCGGCGAGATGGGGCGGAATACGGATTGCGCCGGCATTCAGTTCCGGTTCATCAACACGAGCAAAGGGCCTGCCGTTCGGGCCCTGCGCGCCCAGTGCGATAAGGCGCTGTATCGCACGGCCATGCAGGCGACGCTCGGACACGAACCCTGTTTAACGACCGTGGAAGGGACCGTCGATCGGCTGCTCACGTCCGGTGGAGCGGTCACCGGCATCGTGACGGGATCCGGCGAGAGGATCGAGGCAAAAGCCGTCGTATTGACATCGGGAACATTTCTTAAGGGACTTATCCATATCGGGCTCAGCCATTTCCCTGCCGGGCGAGCGGGTGAAGCGTCGGCGGAGCATCTCTCCGATTGCATGCGTGACCTGGGATTCGAGGTCGGACGCCTGAAAACCGGTACCCCGCCTCGTTTGGACAAGAACACGATCGACTTCTCGGTCATGATTCCTCAGCCCGGCGACGACCCGCCGCCGCCGTTTTCCTATCGCACGACACGAATTGAAACCAGGCAGGTACTCTGCCACCTGACCTATACGAACCAACGGACCCATGACATCATCAGAGAGAATCTTGACCGGTCCCCGCTGTATAGCGGCGTGATCGAATCCGTAGGCCCACGGTACTGTCCTTCTATTGAGGACAAAGTGGTCCGGTTTGCTGAAAAAGAACGGCATCAAATTTTTATTGAACCGGAAGGACTCGATGTCCACGAATTTTATCCAAACGGTATTTCCACCAGTTTGCCGGTCGATGTTCAAGCAGCTCTGCTCAGAACTATCCCAGGACTGGAACATGCCGCAATGCTCAAGCCCGGCTACGCGATCGAGTACGATTATTTCCCTCCTCGTCAGCTCCAGCAAACACTTGAAACCAAACTGGTCAGAGGGCTGTATCATGCCGGTCAGATCAACGGAACATCAGGTTATGAGGAAGCAGCCGCACAAGGCCTGATGGCCGGCATCAACGCGGTACTGAAGATAAGACATCAACCTCCATTGGTGCTGGATCGATCTCAAGCCTACATTGGAGTATTGATCGATGATCTGATCACCAAAGATGCCTATGAGCCCTACCGGATGTTTACCTCGCGGGCGGAGTACAGGCTCCTCCTTCGCCACAGCAATGCGGATTTACGCCTCCTGCACATTGGCCATCAGGTAGGGCTGGTGGATAGTGAGGCCCATGACAAACTCGTCAAGAAAAGAGTCGCTATCGATAAGGAAATTGCTCGTCTCAATGGAATGAAACCAAGACTGACGGAATCGGTCCGTGCAAAAACGAATGGCACCTATCTGCAAGGAATGTCTTCATCGCACACGATCGCACACATTCTTCGAAGACAGGAATCGACCTATCACGATCTGCTTCAGACATTGGAAGTCGATGCGCTCGACGACGTTGAGATCGTTGATGAGGTTGAGCTTCAGATTAAATATGAGGGCTACATCAAGCGACAACTGAGTCAGGTCAGTAAATTCAAAAAATTCGAACAGAAATACATCCCCCATGGATTCAATTACGATCTCGTTCCTGGATTTTCACGGGAAGTGCTGGAAAAATTTAATAAAGTCAGACCTGAAACAATCGGACAGGCATCAAGAATATCCGGTATGACCCCTGCTGCGATATCCTTGCTTCTCGTTGCCCTAGAAAAATACAGGCAGCAACCTCCTCAGCACGTCACTCACTAGCGTTCGTTCCCACTTTTCCTTCGCATCTCACAATGTTCCTCTTGACCTGAGTGATGCGTTCGCGTAATTGTTCCACGTGGAACAACATGCGCACCTTTCCGCACTACTCGAAACATACTCTACCCGCATTGGTATTCATCTCAAGCCCGAACAATTGAAACAATTCATGGTCTATCTTGAAGAGCTGCAGACGTGGAATCGATCGATCAATTTGACCAGTATCAATTCCGGAGAAGAAATCATCATCAAGCACTTCGTCGATTCAGTTGCCTGTTTGACTATTGAACAGATACAACAGGGAGCGCATCTGCTCGACGTTGGAACTGGAGCAGGGTTTCCCGGTATTCCCCTCAAGCTCGTGAGACAGGATTTGAACGTTACTCTCATTGAACCAGTGCAAAATAAAGTATCTTTTCTCTATTTTATCGTTGGGTTGCTCCGTCTTGAACAAGTCAAGATCTTCTATGGGACGCTTGAGCAATTCATGGCACGCGATCACGTTGATCATCAGTTCGACTATGTCACGACACGAGCATTGAAATACAACGTTCTGTTGCAGAATGGTCCAAGACTTCTGGCTGACCATGGACGAGCCATCCTTTACTTGTCTCATCCGATGCATCGATCAGAACTTTCACATCATTGGTCGGTGGTAACTGAGCAAAGATTTGATCTTCCGATGAATTTTGGCCAGAGATCAATCACAGTCTTATCAATTTCAGGGAAGGAAAGCGTCACTGTTCCACGTGGAACAGTGAACTGACCGTCATCACACCGAAGAATTTCTTGCTCATGAAAAAAGTCATTGCTGTTGCGAATCAAAAAGGCGGGGTAGGAAAAACGACGACAGCGGTCAATCTTGCGGCAGCTGTTGCGTTGGAAGGTCTCTCCGTTCTCTTGATTGACCTGGATCCTCAAGG
>DASUMN010000226.1:0-3636 GCA_036277675.1 Nitrospira sp.
TGTAGGCCGATACATCATTGGATCCTTGATTGCTCACATAGAGAAAGAACCCATTGGGCGACACCGTCACCCCACTCGGCGATGTTCCTGCCGCAACAGCAGCTCCAATAGAAGTCAATCCTCCCGTAGTTGGGTTGATCGTGTAAGCCGACACGGTGCCACCGCCATTGGCCACATACAGATACTGTCCATTGGGCGACACGGTCACAGCATTGGGGTTGGTGCCTGCGGAGAAAGGCGACCCAGTGACCATCGTCAGTACCCCTGTTACTGCGTCAATGGTGAAGGCGAATATGCCATTGTTCGTCGCGACATAGGCAAAAGTTCCGTTCGGGGAGACAGCAAGTGAGGATGGAGTACTAGGTGCTAAAGAAACTGTCCCGGCGCTTACCAACGCTCCTGTCCCATTGATTGTGTACGCCGACACATTGCTGGACCCGGAGTTCGCCACATAGGCAACCGGCGGAACAGGGTTTCCCAGTCCCCCATCCCCGCCGCCTCCGTCTGGGCAGCCGGACAGGAGGAGCAAACCTGGCAGCATCAGCCATGACCACATCCGTGTCGTCATTGTTGTCCTCTAGGCTAGAATTCTGTTCGGGATCATAGTGTCTTTATAACATCATGGAAACGATATGCCAACGGGAACCCTGTGTTTTTCATAGACTCTCGTTGCCCGGAGCTGGCACACTGCCCACTGACGTACACAGGGTAGCCTCGAATCATGTCCCACTCTCTTGTCATACTTGGTGCCGGCTATACCGCCCGCTTTGTTTTGCCCGTTGCGACGCTCCGATATACCCACGTTCTCGCAAGCAGCCGAGACCCGGACCGTCATCTGAGCCATGTCCCTCCACGCCTGCGGATGCGATTCGACCTGGAACAATCGGATACGTGGAAGACTATTCCATCGGACGCCGATCTCCTCTGGTGTTTTCCCGCTGCCCCACTCCATCTGATCCAGCAGCTGGCACAAGCTCACGATCTCCGCTCGCACCGATTCGTAGTGCTCGGCAGCACGTCGGCCTACACCGAGGTTCATTCGCTGGACTATCCCCCGCCCTGGATTGATGAGACGGCTCCGATTGCTGAAGAGCAACCTCGTGTGGAAGGTGAAGAATTTTTAAGGACCGTCTGCGGGGCAACCGTTCTTCGCGTCGCCGGGATTTATGGGCCCGGCCGGAGCCCGATCGACTGGATCAAGAAGGGACGAGTGGGGCCGTCACGCAAATACGTCAATCTCATTCATGCTGAAGACCTGGCCGCTGTCTGCCTGATGGCACTCGAGCGAGGATTGCCTGGTGAGGTCTATAACGTCAGCGATGGGACCCCACGTACATGGACGGAGATTTGCCGTAGAGCCCAGGACCGTTGGGGAATTCAATCAACTGCGCAAAGCGATGGTGACGGGCCGGCCGGCAAACGGATCACCAACGGGAAACTCCTTGCTCTGCTACAGAGTGGCCACCAGCAATTGCGTTATCCCGATCTATGGAGCGCCCTGGATCAGCTTGCCGGGCCAACCAGTTAGCCTCTGAGGAGCACCATGACGGCCAGGCTGACCAGCAGATTGTTCATCGCGTGCGCGATTATGCCGGGGATAAGGCTCCCCGTCTTCTCGTACATCCACGCCCATAAGAATCCACTCCAGAGCACACTCAGAAAACCGATCATCCCGTACCCATGCGCGAGGGCAAAGACGCTCGCGCTCAGGAGTGCGGCCGGTGCGAAGGACAATCGGCGGCGGAGAATGGCGTACAACAATCCCCGAAAGGCAATTTCTTCGAAAATGGGCGCAAACACCACGTATTCCAAAAGACTGACCGTGAGCGCTGATCCCGACGCCCATACAAGGTTGGGGTCGAACCACTCGGTCCAATGATTGGTCAGATTCAGGGCATCGGCAGCCCGTCCCATCACCCATTCTCCCCACAATCCTGCCGCGACGACTGCGAGAACGGCGCCGGTCAGTCGGCCAAGCTGCCCACGTTCGAGACGCAGACCAAAGCCACTTTGAAAATCGAGTCCAGCCGGTTTGAGCAAATGAATATAGGCCAGCGCCAGGAGCGGCAGATTGGCCAAAGGGATCGCCAAGGCTCGCAGCGATGCATGTTCGATGGGAGGAAAGGTCAAAAAGGCGGCGGTAATCACGGCGCCCAAGGCACCGCCACGCAGCAGTACGGCGGTGCCCGTGCCACCCGTCCAGGGCGGAGGAACCCCCGGCTGATGCAGGCGCACCGCATCCGGTCGCCGAGTGCGCCAGCACAGAAGACCGATGAGGATGGCGGAACCAACTATCAGGCAGCCGACTTCGAACAGCATGAGCCGATTCGATCGAGTGTGGAGCCGGAGGCCCTGAGCCTCGATCTGCCGCTCGACCGTGGCCAAGAGTGCGTGATCGCCGGTGCGCTGCGCCAGCCTGGATGCCAATCGATTGTAAAACCACCCTGCTTCGAGCGTATCCGCCAGCGCCGCATGCAACTCGATGGCCCGTTCACGCGATAAAGACTGCGTCCCATAGGCAGCCAGTATCCACTGGCTGTAGAGAGGCATGGGCGCGTCGAGGTCCCACCACTGAGCCGCTTGATCCAGCGCCTCCTGTACCTGTCCGGTTTCTGCCTGGAGAATCGCCAGCCGCAACTTGGCAGAGGGACCGCCTGTCGTGGCAGCGAGTTCTTGATACCACTGAATCGCCAAGAGGCGTTCTTTTTCACTGCTGCCCACCATCCATTCGGCTAACCGTTGCTGCCAGGCGGGTGAGCGTTGCAGTCCATCCTGTGCCTCCATGATGCGGCTGACCATCAAGTCAAGTGCGCGTTCCGGTTCATCAAGCCGGTCAAGCTTCGGCACTGTGGCGGAAAACCAGAGAATCGATCCTAACGCGGTAAGCAACAGTCCCGCCGAAATGACGCTCACAAGTCGGGAGAAACCGGACCCGAATGGCGTGCGGGGATATCGAGAGCGTGGCCGCGTATCACCCGCCGCAGGGCCTTGATCCTGGCTCATTTGAAGGATATGTTCCCCCATGCGACGGCACTATAGCATGGGCCTTGCGCCACTCCATACCCCTCAAAATGGCTACAGAAGCCTGGAAGGTGGCTGAAGACCACATAGCCTCCCAGTCCGGACTTGGCTATACTAACCGCGCACAATGCAGGGAGTTTCTCGACGATGCAGGATTTTATTCCTCCTCGGCGGCTCTTACTTGGACCAGGACCGAGCCTGGTGCACCCTCGCGTGTTGCACGCCATGGCTACGCCGTTACTGGGGCACCTCGATCCGATATTCCTCGGTGTCATGGATGACATCCAAACCCTGCTGCGCCGGACGTTCGCAACCATCAATCGTTTTACCATTGCGATCTCCGGCACCGGGTCGGCCGGAATGGAAGCAGCGGTCGTCAATCTGGTCGAACCTGGCGATGCCGTGGTCGTCGGAATCAACGGCGTCTTTGGAAGCAGGCTGGCCACTCTGGTGGAACGGTGCGGGGGGAAAGCGATTCGTGTCGAGGCTCCCTGGGGTCGGATCATCGAACCGGAGGCGATTGCATCAGCCCTTCGGCGGTCAGGTCCGGTGAAAGCCGTAGCCCTGGTCCATGCGGAAACGTCGACCGGCGTTTGGCAGCCCATTGAACCGGTG
>DASUMN010000227.1:0-2486 GCA_036277675.1 Nitrospira sp.
AAAATTTGAATCCTGCTCGAAAATGCGGGAGGCTTCCACCTGATTTTTGGCCCGCTGGAGTTCCAGGTCGGACAGCAGTTCATTGTGGAGCTTGGCGATCTCGCGATGCAGTGCGTCTTCCACCGCTTCAACCTTTGCGCCTGGGCTGACGAGGGAGTAGAAATAAAACAAACCGGAATCTGTTTGCAGCAGGCTGTATTCCGCGCCGACCGACAGGGAGTTTTTCTGGTCATGGACCAGGCTCTGATAGAGCCGGGAGCTTTTTCCGTCGGACAGAATCGATTCGAGGAGGCTAAGGGCATGGGCATCGTCGCTCGAATAATTGGGAACGCGGAATCCCATCATGACAGAGGGAACCTGGGCTTCTCGTTTCAGAACGATACGTCGCTCGCCCCGTTGATCCGGCTCTGCCGAGATGGTCTGTTTGGGCGAAGGCCCTTTGGGAATCGGCTCGAAGAGGTGTTTGATGGTCGGGAGTAGCGTGTCTGCTTTGATGTCCCCCACGACGACCAGGGTGGCATTATTGGGAGAATAAAACGTGTCGTAGTGGCGCTGCAAATCGTCAAGCGACATCGCATCGAGATCGGCAAACCAGCCGATGACCGGCCAATGATAGGGATGGCTGAGGAACGTTTGAGCAAACAAGGCCTCGACCAGCGCGCCTTGCGGATCGTCCTCGCTTCTCAAGCGCCGCTCTTCTTTGACAACCTCGCGTTCAGTCGTAAATTCGTTGTTGTCGAGAATCAGACCCTGCATGCGGTCCGCCTCAAGTTCCAGCGCCAGTTCGACGCGGTCGGCCGCGAGGTTTTCAAAATAAGCGGTGAAGTCTTGTCCGGTAAACGCGTTGTCGATCCCGCCGTTCTTGCGGATGATGCGGGAAAATGCGCCTTTGGGATACTTTGCCGTGCCTTTGAACATCATGTGTTCCAGCATGTGGGAGAGTCCGGCACGGCCCATCACTTCATTTCTGGAGCCGACTCTGTACCATACCTGCACTGTCGCCACCGGGGCCTTCGGAACCTCGACCAGCAGCACTTTCATGCCGTTGGACAGCACATGTTCAAGGGGCTCCAGGGCCATTGACGGGGCAGCGTCAGTGAACGCAAGCAGCGTTGCAAGGAGGAACGTCGTCGAATAGTGATGGAGAGCCGGCCGCTTCATGATGAGATAAGCAACACAGGGCATGCTAACAACGGGATTCGATAGGTGTCAAGGTAACTGATTCTCGGTCGGCGGGAAGATCCCCGAGTTGTCCGCATGCACCGAGTACGTCGCGTCCCCTGCTTTTACGGACGAATACGTCGATCCCGGCCTGGCGGAGCGTGGCTTGAAATCGGAGCACGTCGCGATCCGGCGGGCGATGGAAACGACTTCCCGGAAATTCGTTGAACGGGATCAGATTCACTTTGCACTTCATGCCTCGAAGCAGAGTCGTCAAACGCTGGGCGTCCATAGGCCGATCATTGACATTCGCCAGCAGGACATACTCAAAGGTCAGCCGCCGGGTCGGCGCCAGAGGATACCGGCGACAGGCCGCCAGTAATGATTTAAGTGATGCGATTTCGCTGGCGGCGGGCATGAGCTCCCGGCGCAGTTCTTCCGTGGTGGCATTGAGGGAGATGGCCAGATTGACGCCGAGGGCCGCGACACGTTTCAAGCGGGACGCGAGGCCTGCCGTCGATACGACGATCCGTCTGGGCGACCATGCGAGGCCCCACGACGTATCCGTCAAGCAGGTAATGGCTGCTTCAAGCGCATCCACATTGGACAAGGGCTCTCCCATTCCCATGAAGACCAGGTTGGTGATTCGCTCGCCGGCTTTGAGCCGGTCCTGGGCGGTCAAGACTTGGTCGACGATTTCATGGGCTTTGAGATTGCGCTTGAGACCCATGGTGCCGGTCAGGCAGAAGCCGCAGTCCAACATGCAGCCGACTTGGGTGGAGACACACAGTGTCAGCCGATCGTCGTCGGGGATGAGTACGGCTTCGATCATCAATCCATCGTCGAGCGTCAGCAGCAATTTTCTCGTGCCGTCTTGAGACGGCAACACGGTACAGTGGGACGCGCGCCCGACGATCGCGATCTCGGCCAATGCCGATCGATCGCGAGAAGGCAGGTCGGTCAGCTGGGCGATGGCGCGTGCACGCCGGCGATACAGCCAGCGGAGGATTTGTCCGGCCCGATAATTCGGCCAGCCCCGTGCGCGGACGAACTTCACCATCTGCGGTTCGGTGAGGGCCAATAAGTTGGTTGGAACGGGCAGTGTCGGCATCAAGAGGATTCCCGATCTCGTTGTGTGACGAAGAGCCTACCATAAGTGCGAATGAACCGACACCATGAGCAGCACCGAGTTATGAGGCGGTTGCAAAACTTCTTCCATTGCGGCTCATGCTGTATATAATGAACGGCGATGAAAAGACCGACCCTCAGCCCTCGATCTGCTGCAAGCCTTGGCCGAAGCTTTGTGCCGGTTTCGCTGGCCCTGT